>VFHF01000323.1 GCA_009392095.1 SAR202 cluster bacterium | reverse complement strand
TTCACCGGTCGAAGGTTGAGCGAGATAGAAATACTCAGTGCTCATCCAGGCGTTCATAAATTCAGGTGCAAGCGAACTGAACGGCCCGTTGGGGTCCAACTGGGTCTTGTGGTGATTCAGTGACTCCTTCTTGATCTCAACGTGATCCGAAACATCCCTTACGGTGGTCACATAGTCATCGGGTGAGCCGATATCCTCCAACGCTTCCTTCGCGAAGGGCGGAGTTATCCCAGCGTCGATCATCTCTTGCCATAGTTTTTTGAAATTACCCCTAGGAAAGCATACGTAATAGAGGAGAGGCCGATTCACGGTCATTGACTCGACAACGGCTGTGGTCCTTTGGTAGACGGTAACGTGGTCAGGGTGCCCGTATCCGCCGGTGGGGTCGTGGGTGATAACGATGTCCGGAGTCAGTTCTTGCATCACGGCCGATATTTGGGATTCTACCTTGCCTGCATCCGCCTGGAATAAACTTGCCGGATTATCGTTGTCAGGAGTGCCGTCCATACCCGAGTCCCTGTAACCGAGGAACCGAACGTCGGAGATACCGGTAATCGCCATGGCATCTCGAAGCTCCCCTTGCCTCACCTGCCAAAGGTTCTCCGGAGTGGCTAACGCCGGATCGCTTATCTCACCCACGTCACCATTGGTTGCGCAGACGGTCGTAACCCGATGGCCTTTTTGGACCAATTCGGCCAGCGTCCCCCCAGACCCGAACGCTTCATCATCTGGATGGGCAAAGATTCCTAATACTGTTAATTGAGGGTTTTCTTGGGACCCTTGGGCCATGGTGCACTCCGATAGACGCGGTGATTCGCGGATTATTCCGGCTCCAGCAGCAGATTGCCAAATGGGTCCACCGCTCCGCCCCAGCCGGGCGGGACTACTGTCGTTGCGTCCATTTGGATAACCAATGAGGGGCCTGAGATTCGGTTGCCGCAAACCAGGTCGTCCCTCTGATACAGCGGCGACATCAGCGGTCCCTGCTGGAAGACGACTTCAGCCTCGCCGATCAGCGCCGCGGACGAGTCCGGCCTACCGGCGCTTTGCCGCTTTACTTGGGGCTTCTCCATGGCGACGTCCATCTTTAGGCGCAGGTTCACCACCTCCACTGGCTCGTTGCGGTCGGCGTAACCGAACCGCCTCAGGTGGGCTTTATAGAAGGCGTCGCTGATCACCTTGGTCAGCTTCGTCCTAGCGGGACGATTCGGGTATTCGACTGTAAGTTCAAATGACTGTCCCACATAGCGTACGTCCAGGAAACGGCGGGCGGTCATTCTGTCCGCCGGCAGACCCTCGCCGGCCATCTGGACTCGGGCGTCGCCTTCCATGCCCTGAAACTCTTCATCCACCCTGGCCCGGTCGAGGTCAGCCCCGCGCAGCATGACAGTCCGGGAATGGTCCGTGACGATGTCCGCGATGGCTACGCCCAAGGCCGACAATATGCCGGGGTGGGCGGGCACCAACACTCGAGGGATACCTAACTCCTGGGCCAGTTCACAGGCGTGCATCGGCCCGGCGCCGCCAAATGGTACAAGGGTGAATAACCGGGGGTCGTAGCCTCGTTCTAGGGAGATGGTACGAATGGCCCGTTCCATGTTCGCGTTGACCACCCGGTTGATTCCCAATGCCGCCTGGTTGGCGTCAGCATCAATCTGGCTGGCCAGTTTCTGCATCAGACCGTCCACCCGGCCCCGGTCCAGGGTGATGCGGCCGCCAAGGAATCTGTCGGCTAGAAGGCGTCCTAGATGCAGGTTAGCGTCAGTGACGGTTAACTGGTCTCCGGTGCCGTAGCAGGCCGGACCTGGATCTGCGCCCGCCGATTCCGGGCCAACGACCAGGGCGCCGCCGGTATCCACGCGGGCGATGGAGCCGCCGCCGGCCCCAACAGTGTGGATGTCGATCATCGGGACGCCTATGGGGTAACCGCCCACGTTGGCGGAAGTGGTCTCTTTGATCACGCCGGGACACAGGGAGACGTCAGTTGAGGTGCCGCCCATGTCGACGGTGATGATGTCTGGGTAGCCGGCCTGCGTGGCGACATAGAAAGCGCCGACCACACCGCCGGCTGGACCGCTGAGGATTGTCCGCACTGGTTGCTCGGAGGCCAACCGGGCGGTGATGCTCCCACCGGAAGACTGCATGATGCGCAGTCCTTTGCCCAATGGACCTTCAAGTTCTCCCAAGTACTGACTCATGACCTGCCCCACGTAGGCATTGACCACCACCGTGCTGGCCCGCTCGTACTCCCGGAACTCGGGCATAACCCTGAAAGACGCGGAGATATAGGGCGGGTTCTTCATCTTCTTCAAGGCTTCCAAGACCATCTCTTCATGGGCGGTGTTCAAGAAAGAGAACAAGAAGGATATGGCCACCGCTTCGGCGCCGCTTTCGTCAATTAGTCCGATCATGGTCTGGATCGACTCTGGTGTCAGGTCTTCGACGATCACGCCGGTGTGGTCAACCCGTTCGGGAAGTCCGAAGCGCAGTTCCCAAGGCGCCAACGCTGGAACCCGGTCCATCTCCAGGTTGTATAGCTCGGCGCGGCTTTGACGGCCGATCTCCAGCACGTCTTCGAATCCCATTGTGGTGACCAGTGCGGTGCGGGCGCCCTTGCCTTCTAAAAGCGCATTGGTGGCGACGGTGGAGCCATGGACGAATTCAGCGGAGGTGACGCCGGTTTCTTTTACGCCCTGGAGTATTCCACGGGAGGGGTCTTCGGAAGTAGATGGCAGTTTATGGACGTATAAACGGCCATCTTCCAAGACAGCAATGTCGGTGAAGGTGCCGCCCACGTCAATGCCCACGACTCGGCGAAGAACGTTGGTGTCAGGACTGGAGTTGTCGGGCATTGGGCGGTACGCCTCCGAGAGGAGATTTATCCCGTGAGTTAATCGGTCCATTAGGAAAGGGGACTAATCTTCCAAAGCGATCCTGATCCGCTTGTTGATGCGGCCTTTGCTCTCATGGCCGACCACCTTGATTACGCCGACCTCCCGGGTGTTGGCCACGTGTGTGCCGCCGTCGGCTTGGAGGTCTAGACCGTGGATGTCGATGGTCCGAATCTTTTGGATGTTGGGGGGCAGCAGGTTGATCTTGGTCCGGATCAGGTCCGGGACCTGGTCGGCTTCCGCTCTTGTCAGGTTGTTGACGTGTATATCCCGGTCCGCCGCCACTTCAGCGTTGACCTTGATCTCCAATTCATCAACAAACTCGGCGGAGAAATTCTCGAATTCGAAGTCCATGCGGCCCTCACCGGGTTTCATGTCGCCACCGGTGACCAGGGCGCCATAATCCCGCCAAACCACGCCGCATAGGATGTGGAGGGCCGTGTGGGTGCGCATCAAGAGATAGCGGCGGTCCCAGTCGATCAGCCCGTTTACGGTTGCCCCGGCCGCAGGCAGGTCTCCGGCGATCTGATGCACCAACTTGCCGTCAGACCGCTTGACGCCGGTTACCCGGTATTCTCGGTCTCCGTCGGTTAGGGTACCGGAATCGCTGGGTTGGCCTCCACCGCCGGTGTAGAAGGCGGTTCGATCCAAAACGACTCCGCCGTCAAACACACCGGTCACGATAGCCTGGAATTCCTTAACGTAGCTTTCCGAGTGAAAAAGTAGTTCGGTCATCGGGATTTTCGGCCTAGGTTTCGGGAATCGGATTTTGGCCTCGGATCTAAAGAACTAGCCTCGTAAAACGGCTTCTGATTCAGGCCGCGCCTATTATAGCAGACAGGATTTCTCCCAAATCTTAGGTTTTTGGCGTATTTATCAGAAGGGGATTCGCGTCCAAAAGTCATTAATAACCGTTTGGATCCGGTTGTTTTTACCCAGCCCGAATGACATAATATGCGTGCCTATCAGAAGCGGCGTCCAGGGCAGACGCTATCCAGCACCACATACCAAGATTGTCGCAAAGTGCCAGGTGGGCGGAAGATGAAGATTACGTGCTTGCAAGAGAACCTCAGTCGGGGATTGGCTGTGGTTGGCCGAGCAGTGGCCAATAGGGCCACACTGCCAGTAATACACAACGTGCTACTTAACGTCGACCAATCGATGCTCAAGTTATCGGCTACCAATCTCGAGATAGCCATGACCACCTGGGTCGGGGCGAAGATAGAGGAAGAAGGCTCGATCACGGTGCCGGCCCGCCTGCTCAGCGAGTTCGTCAATTCCCTCCCCAATGACCCGATAAACTTGCAGTTGGACGAGGGATCCGGGCTGTTAGAGATATCTTCGGGCAGTTCCAAAGCCCATATTAATATCACCGATGCATCGGAATTCCCGCCCATCCCCACGGTTGACGACGGGATCGCCGCCGAAGTTGACCCGTTTGTCCTGCGGTCGGCCATAACGCGGGTGGCTTTCGCCGCCGCCACCGAGGAATCACGTCCGGTTCTGACCGGTGTCGAACTCAAGTTGGACGAAAGCAAGTTCACCATGGCCGCCGCCGATGGCTTCCGACTGGCGGTCCACCACGGCGCCTTGCTCAAGCCTGTGCCTGAAGAGATGAGCGTCATCATCCCCGCCCGAACCATGAATGAGTTGAACCGGTTGATCAGCGACCGCGAAGAGCCGGTGGAGATTCTTATGACCCCGGCCAAGGGACAGGTCATGTTCCGGATTCGGGGCGGTGACACGGTTGAGATAGTCTCCCAACTGCTCCAGGGGACTTTCCCCAACTACGAGCAGCTGATTCCTCAGAGCTACACAACCAGAGCAGTCATGGACTTGCCGACGGTCCTGCGGGCAGCACGGACAGCGTCCATCTTCGCCAGGGACGGGAGCAACATCATCAGGATGCATTTGATGCCGGCCGAGGCTGACACCGAGCCGCCCAAGGTAGAGATTTCCGCCCGCTCCGAGGAAGTCGGCGATAACGAAGACACCGTCGATCTGGACGAGATAGAAGGCGAAGAAGGCAAGATTGCCTTCAACAGCCGCTATCTACTGGATGTGCTGTCCGTGCTGGAGAAGGGCAAAATAGCTCTGGAGACGACCACATCCTCCAGCCCCGGCGTCTTCAAACCCACCGACTCGGACGACTACATCCACGTGGTCATGCCGATGTTTGTCCAGTGGTGATTAGTCGTGAATCTGGTTCTTCCACGCCTAGAACTGCATTTACTTCAATTAGTAACTAACCGAGTTGCATATCAAGCCTGGCGAGCGACCTCAAATTAGTAGTTGGT
>VFHF01000322.1 GCA_009392095.1 SAR202 cluster bacterium | reverse complement strand
GCCATCGGTCCGCCAAATGCTACTCAACGGGGAGGCTGCCGAAGCCTGGCGCAGGGAGAATAACGACCGGGTCTTCCGGGCCGAGAATGAAACCGATGCCTCTCAAGCTGTGAAGGATTTTTACGAAGCCTTGGAGCAGGTCCGAGATCTTCAGACCGGCGATTTCAGCGGGATCCTCCAGGTCATGGGCCCTCGACCCGTGATCATCCGCCTCCTGGACGCCCCCCTCCATGAGTTCCTCCCTCCATATGAAACTTTGTTAATCGAACTTATGGAGTTACGCCACGTCGGCGCTGCCTTGGAAGAACTAGAGAAAAAAGAAACCTTCTTGCACCTGGTGGACTCGCTACGTGAGTCAAATCCCATGCTGGGGCACCGCGGCTGCCGTTTGGGCCTGAGTTTCCCCGCCATTTACCGCATGCAGGTGGAAGCGATAATCACCGCCGGCGCCCTGCTGGTGAAAGAAGGCCTGGACGTTAGCCCTGAGATCATGATCCCACTGACCGTGGATGTTGAAGAGATGCACCGGCTCCGGGAGGACCTGAGCCTGGTCGCATCCAATGTTCAGGAACGCCTCGGGGTCAAGGTCCACTACAAGTTCGGCACCATGATCGAGACTCCCAGAGCGGCTCTGACCGCCGGTGAGATCGCCAAGGAATCCGAGTTCTTCAGCTTCGGCACCAATGACCTAACCCAGATGGTCTTTGGCTTCAGTCGTGACGACGCCGAGGGCAAGTTCCTCCGGCGTTATGTCGATGAGGGCGTGCTGCCCAACGACCCATTCGCGTCAATCGACCCGCAGGGAGTGGGGGCGCTGGTGAAAATTGGAGTGGACGCCGGACGCCGTGAGCGGCCAAACCTGGAGATCGGCATCTGTGGTGAACACGGCGGAGACCCGGCCAGCGTGGCGTTCTGCCATGAGGTTGGACTCGATTACGTAAGCTGCTCGCCTTTCCGCGTGCCGGTGGCCCGGCTGGCAGCTGCCCAAGCAGCGCTGACCAGCAACAACTAGACCTCTCCAATTTTTGGTTGAAAGATCGACGGCGCTCACATTGAATCGAGCGCCGTCGGCGTTTCCATCAGGCATTCTTGACCCTATTTTGGCCCTGAGCTAGACTTCGTATCAAGCCAATTTCGCTGAATAGAAGGAGTTTCCGTTGACGACTACACCCCCTGAGGCCCGAGTTCAGATCGTAAATATGGTCCGTGACTTTGTGAATAGGGAAGTGGAACCGGTGGCCGCAGAACACGACCGCGAGGACACTATCCCCTACGACCTCATCGACCGCATGAAAGAGTTGGGGCTTTTCGGCATCACAGTGCCTGAGGAATATGGTGGCATGGGGTTGGACTATACGACATTTGCCTCCATTTTCGAGGAACTGAGCAAGGGTTTCATGACCCTCAGCGGGGCCATCGGGACACACCACATCCTGACCTATGTTCTGACTCACTACGGGACCGAGGAACAGAAGCAGAGGTTCCTGCCAGACCTGGCTTCCGGACGCAAACGGGGCGGACTAGCCCTCACCGAGCCCAGCGGCGGCACCGACATGGCTAACCTTCAGACCACCGCAACCAAGGACGGCGAAGAGTACAGTATCAACGGCACCAAGATGTTCATCACCAACGGTCGGTCCGGAGACATGTTTTGCCTGTTGGCCCGCACCGATCCCGACATGGAGCCTCGGCATAAGGGGATAAGCTGCTTCGTAGTGGAGAAGGGCGGACCCGGCTTTGACGTAGGAAAGGACCTGGACAAACTCGGCTACCGGGGACTGGACACTAGCGAGTTGATCTTTAACAACTTCGCGGTCCCGGAGAATAACCTGATCGGTGGAAAAGAGGGCGCCGGATTTGGGATGGTTATGAGTGGCCTGGAGACCGGCCGCATCAACATAGCCGCCCGGGCGGTAGGCGTGGCGCAAGCGGCATTCGAGGCCGCTATCAAATATTCACAGCAACGGGAGACCTTCGGCAAACCCATCTCCGAGCACCAGGCGATCCAGCTCAAGTTGGCAGATATGGCCACCAAGATTCAGGCGGCCCGGTTATTGGTCTACGATGCCGCCGGCAAAAAAGACACCGGCCAGCGGGTAGACCTGGAATCGGGTATGGCCAAGTTGTTTGCTAGCGAGGTTTGTCTGGAAGTGGCCATGGAGTCCATGCGCGTCCACGGGGGCGTTGGGTACATCAAGGATTCGCCGGTGGAGCGATATTATCGTGACGCGCCCCTCATGGTTATCGGAGAGGGCACCAACGAAGTCATGCGGCTGGTGATCGCCAAGCAGTTGCTTAGGTTGCCCGAATATCAGTTGTAACTAGTATCCAACAATCCGGTCTAGTGGGTTAACGTTAAAGCCCCCTCCCTAGCTGGGGAGGGGGCTTTGTTCGCCGATGATAGGTTTATGAGGGGCTAGCGCCCTTTCCACTGGGGCTTGCGCTTCTCGGCGAAGGCTTTGGGACCTTCTTTGGAGTCCTCAGTAAGAAGGAGGCGGTCATACATCTGGTAGGTCAGGGCTGAGATGTCTTGGTTGGACATATTCAGGCCGCGGTAGGCCAGTTCTTTGAAGGTCTGGACCGCCAGGGGGGCGTTGTCGGCGATCTGCTGGGCCATGGCCATGGCCTCTTCCATCAGGTCACCGGCGGGCACCACCTTGTTCAAAAATCCCATGTCATAGGCGCGCTGTGCCGTCACCGGCTGAGCGGTCAAGACCAGCTCCAGCACCGACGCCAGATTCATCTGCTTGGGCAGTATTGCGCCGAAGGGTGGCAGCAGGCTCCACCTGGTTTCGGAGATGCCAAGTTTGGCCTCGTCAGACGCGATGCGCAGGTCGCACATCTGGGCTATGGACCAACCGCCGGCCAAAGCAAAACCGTTCACGGCGGCAATCATGGGCTTCCAGGTCCGCGGCCACATGAAAGGACTCTCCTTGGTCATGCTGGCAGAAGCATCGGCTTGGATACCTGCGGCGTTGTCGTCCGCCCGTTCTTTCAAGTCCCGGCCTGAGCAGAATGCCCGTCCGGCGCCGGTGATTATCGCGACATATGCCTCGGGGTCCCCATCAAACTCGACGATGGCATCCGCAAGCTCCTTTCGCAGCAGCCGGTTGATGGCGTTCAAAGAGTCCGGCCGGTTGAGGGTCATGGTAACGATGTTGCCCTGTTTTTCGTAGAGGATCGTCTCAGCCAATGTTGGTAACTCCTAAAGGAAATTTGTTCAAGTCCCTACGCGTAGGGACCCAAGTATGCTCCTCCGATGACATGGATGTGACCGTGGCTCTGGCTCTGCATGCCGTCATGGCCGAAATTCGAGAGTATACGGAATCCGTTGGGCGAGTACATAGCGCCCATATCCACCGCCAAGTTGCCCATCCGAGTCAACAGACCACTGCTCCATACCTGTATCTGGCTCATGTGTTTACGGGGCATGACCAGCAACATCAATGGTACCCAGGTGAGCTTGTTTACGATGACCATTAGATCGTCATCCAGGTAGCGGTATTTAGCCGGTTCTTGGCCGTCTGATATCCGGCAGAATACGCAGTTGAGGTCTGAACTCAAGAGAAATTTGTCCTTATATGTTGGCGGCCCGGCCTGGCGGCTGGGATTAATGGCTTGCTTTGAGACTATAGATTGCCCCCTTTTTCTTGTCAACGAAGGCCATTATTCCGGTGCGGAATCATCCGGTCTTGCCGGGGCTGGGCGTGACCAATCAAGGCCGGAAATGACGCAGCCTGTGGTATCATTCCCAGCGGAGGACGCCATGTTCAGATTAGCCGTGCTGACGGTCAGCACATCGGGCTCCCAAGGCAAACGGGATGACAGCAGCGGACAAGCCATCAAAGACCTGCTGGAAGGCGCTGACTTTCAGGTTGCCCGCTATGAAATTGTGTCCGACGATAAAGACACAATTTCGGCGAAGCTGGCCGAATGGGCCGACTCTGACGATGTTGACCTAATCGTAACAACAGGCGGCACCGGACTCGGGCGATACGACGTTACTCCCGAAGCTTGCTTAGCTATACTGGACAAAGAGGTGCCCGGCATGGCGGAAGCGATGCGGGCAAAAACTTTGGAGTTTACACCGATGGCTATGATCAGCCGTTCGGTAACGGGGATCCGGGGGAATACCCTGATAATCACTCTGCCGGGCAGCACCAAGGGGGTCCAGGAATGTTTGGCCGTGGTGATGCCGGTGATACCTCACGCACTGGAATTGCTCCACCGCGAGACCGTTAGCGAACACCCCCGTTAGACAGGTCTGCCCATTTTTCGCCCTGTTGAAGCTGCGTCTTTGAACCGAGGGCCAGCGGCAGCATACTGGCGTCCCGATTTCAAATACTAAAGAGCTGTGAAAATGAGCGAAGATAGCAGTCAAGAACAGGTGGTTTACTGGCCGAGGGTTAAAGAGATTCTGGACGGAATCATGGGCCGATGGATCGAGCGCTGGGACCGGCAACCGTTGCCCGGCATTCACGCATATTACTGGGAAACCGCTGAAGACATCCAAGCGGCAGTATTGTCCGGTCTTCGGGCTATTGAGCCCGGACTTCCGGCAAGGGAAACAAATCTTGTGAAGTCTCTAGCTAGGGCCGTGGGAACTTCGGGGAAGATGCCCTTACGGGGGCCATTCTTGTCGACAGAAGAGGTTGACGAGGTAGTGGCTTGGATTGACGGCGGGATGCCTGGCGGGCCGTAGCGGCGGCTACCTAGATTTTGAACAATCAATAAAGAGAGAGCCGGGGCGCTGCCCCGGCTCTCTCTTTTTGCATTTCTTAGTTGCTGTACGGTGCGGGTTAGACCAGCGCAGGTTCAGCTTCCTTGATGTAGACCTGGAGGCGGTTCCGGGTGTGGTCAATGATCACGATCCGGCCCTCGGGGTCAATCTTGACGCCGCAGGGGTGGGCCAGTTTCTTTTCGTAGTCGGGGTCGCTGGCGAAAGCAAGCGAGCGCTGCCGGATCATATCCGGATTGGAAGCCAGCTTGTCCCGGCCCCACTTGGAAAGCACTGCTTCCCCTTGGAACTCGGTGATGTACCGGCCGTCGGGAGCGAATACCTGCACGCGGTTGTTCATCCAGTCGGCAACGTAGATGTCGCCATCTGCGTCCACGGCCAGACCGTTAGGACGGTTCAGTTGACCGACCCCGCTGCCCGAGGAGCCGATGGAGGCTTCCCATTGGCCGTCAGCGGTGAACTTCTGGATGCGGTCGTTGCGCCAGTCTGCGATGTAGACGTGGCCCTCACTGTCCAGCGCGATGCCCCAAGGATTGTTGAACTCGCCGTCGGCGCTGCCCTGTTTGCCGAACTGGCTGATGTATTTGCCGTCTAAGCTGAATTTCTGGACCCGGTTGTTGCCGGCGTCAACTACGATGATGTTGTCATCGGAATCGATTGCCAGACCGGCCGGTCCGTTGAGTTCGCCGTCTCCAGAACCAGCGACGCCCCACTTGCTGACGAACTCACCGTCTTTGGTGAACTTGCTGATGCGGTTCAGCCATTCGTCGGCCAGGTAGAGATCACCTTTGCTATCCAAAGCGACGGAAGTCGGCCACATGAATTCGCCGTCGGCCTCGCCGTAGGTGCCGAATTCAGTGATGTAGTCTTCGTCCAATGTAATCACGGTAATGTGTACGCCATCCGGCCGGTTCTCATAAGACCGGTTGCAGATGAACACGGTACCGTCGGGCGCGATGGCCATGTCTGTCGGGTTACGGAAACCCGTGCCGGCAAATTCTGCGCGGCCGACAGCATGACTATGCTTGTATGTTCGGCTAGTTAGGCCGAAAAAATGTGTTGCCATATGCTTTTACCTCTTCTTCCTGTGGTGCGCTGAGCCGACTGCGGTCTGACCAAACAGCCATAAAGCGGCCCAGCGTATCGTTGCGTTATTTAACCTGAATAGAACTCCGGTTGCTTAACCGATGAACTTAACTCGCTCGTAGTTGCCTCCAACAATGGGTTCCGGAGCCAACTGGAGCCAGTCTTCCAGGATCGTGGAGTAGACAGACCGGAAGTCCAGGTTGAACTTCAGGTTGCCGCCCTCTTCCTGCTGGGAAGGCTCAAGGGAAGGATAGGTACCGTAGACACCACCCTTGACGTGTTCACCGAGTGCGAAGGCAACGCCAGCAGCGCCGTGGTCTGTGCCAGAACCGTTGTCGGCTACGCGGCGGCCGAACTCGCTGAAGAAGAACAGGGTCACGTTGTCGCTGGCGTCGTGCTCCCGCAGGTCAGTAATGAACGTGTCAACGGTGTTGGAAACGTCTGTCAGCAACGCTGCGTTAGCCTGGGCCTGGTTGGCGTGGGAATCAAACCCATTGTATGGGGATGTGGTGTACAGGACCCGGGAGCCGAAGCCGGCGAGGTGGGTCTGTGCGATGTTCTTCATATACTGGCCGATGGCGGTGGTCGAGTACTCAACACCGGACGTGTAGTTGTCCGGGGCCGTGGACAGAATGTCTGCACCCTTCAAGGCGTCGGTTCCGGTCGCATGGATGTAGTCCATGACCGCGCCGGTGCCGATCGCGGGGGAGTACATGCGGCCGAACACGTCAAGCGCGTCGTTCCGCTGGTTCTCGCCTTCGATACCTGTCAGTAGACCATAGGTCTCTAGGTTACCTACGGAAGCTACCGGAACTCCGTCCATGACCAAGGCTCGGGGAAGGCCGCGGCCAAAGTTAACGGCCGTCAGTACGTTCTCAGAGTTCGGGTCCAACTGTTTGGTGGCCCGGCCCAACCAGCCTTCGGTCCCGATGATTTCCGGCTCACAAGTGTGCCATATGTCCATGGAACGGAAATGGGAGTAGCTGGGAGTGGGGTATCCGATACCAACGAAGATGGCCAGTTTGCCTTCGTCCCAGTATTTCTTCAGCGGACCCATGGTCGGGTGGAAGCCCAGCTCGTCATTGATAGGAATAATCTGGTCTTCGGGAACCGCTAGGGTGGGACGGAAGTCCCGGTAGAAGCCGTTATTGCGAGGGATGACGCAGTTTAAGCCGTCATTTCCGCCGGACAGGGATAGTACTGCCAGGACGGGATCTTTCTTGGTCTGAACCATGATTTCTCCTTACGTGTTTTGATATCTCGAGAGTTAGTCAGCTTACCTGTACGGGACGGGCAAGGACTTACTCGAACTGGAATTCGGCGGTGGCGGCAATCATCTGGAACATTTCACCAGAACGTCGAGTGAACTCGGACTGTTCGGCATCCGTCCCGTGGGTCAGATCACCTTCTTTGGATGCGTGGGAGATCAACTGTCCCATAGTGTCGTCGGTTACGACCACGGGCCCGGTCAGATCCAGACAGCCATTAACGAACTGCTCGGGGCTGATCTTATCGCCCAGGCCCATCAGTCGGTCAACGAGAATACGTACGCCGTCCAACTCGGTGTTGCCTAAGATGTCTGAAGCGAAGTTGATGCGCTCAACCAGCGTGCCGCTGTCAATCCACTCGCGGCCTGTGTGCCAACCCTCAACGGTGGGAGGATTCATGATATCCATGCCCATATATTTAGGCTCTTGGGAAAGCTCGAACAAGCCAGGCTTGTAACCCTTGAACTCGCCGGTCATGCGGAGGAGGCTGACAACCATTTCGGTGGGGTTCTTGACCTTGGCATACCGAACCGCTTCGTCTTTGAAGAAGTCGGATGTGAACAGCACTTCCAACATCGCCTTAACGGAGTGGTCGGAATCCCAATAGGCCTTCTCCATGGCTTCGATGGCCGCCTGATCGCGGGGCGGTGTCAGCCGCCATGCCGGAATCTGGGGCTCGTCAGCGACAAAGTAGTTGTACAGGTGCCGGGCGAGGAACCGGGCAGTGGCGGGCTGACGGCAGACAATATCGATAATATCGCTACCATCCCAGTTACCGGTTTCGCCCAGAAAAGTCTTCTCAGAGTAGTCGTGGTCGCCCGGATCGAACCGGAATTCCCAGGGGCTGCGGCCGTGGGGGAACGGAGGATAGGACGGTGCAACGTTCCAACCCGTGAATGCCCTGGCACAAACTTTGACGTCGTCTTCGCTGTAGTTGAAGCCTTCGTCCATTCCAACACCCAGGGAGAAGAGCTCCAAAAGCTCACGGCCATAGTTCTCGTTCAGGTTGGCCTTGTGGCTCTCGGTGTTGTCCAGGTAGTACATCATGCCGGGGTTGGTGGAGAGCTTGAGCAGAAGGTCGTCGAATTTGCCCATCCCCTCTTGGCGGAATATATCGACCATCAGTCCCATCTCTTGACCGCTGTCAATCTTGCTGTGACCGGCACAGAAAATCATGTGCCAGAAAAGCGCTACTTTCTCTTGTAGCTGGCGGGGGCTGTTGATCATGCGCCAGACCCATTGCTGCACGTTATTTTCGATGGCGGCAGCTTCGTAATACGATGGGTTATAGCGAATAAGCAGGTCTTCCTCGACGGCCTCTTGGGTCTCGGGGTTGAGCAATTCTTGGACTACGCTGTCATAACCTTGGGATGCCTTAGCTTCAATCTCATCTCGGCTCGCCCCGAAACCGGCGCGGCGCAAGAGGTGGCCCATCAAGGCAATATCCTGTTCAGCCATGTGCTCCTCCTAGGGGATGCGAATTAGATTGGATTTTGGGCGGTATTCCACGCCTAATTTGCGGCTACATCAATAAGGCACACCGGGCATGGGTTAACCCCAGGCTCGAAGCACCCCTTATGTAACATTGATTACAAGGAAGAAATATAAACTAATGTGGAAGCAGTGTCAAATGATTTTGCGCCAGATGTTGTCAAAGCTAATGTGTGCCTGATCTACAACCGCGGAATCGAGCATTCTGGGCCAATGATTACCGGTCGAACAGGCTATTGCCTATCAGGCCTATTTTTGAAGGGCTCAGCCTCGGCTGAAATCAATAACAACGCAAAAATTATATCAATTTCTGTCTGATTCGCACAGCCACAGATCAGGCATAATCAGCTAGCGTATCTCAATAGTGCCGGTTACGTGCTCTTTTAGCGGGCGATATTTCTTGACATGGTCCAAAATGCTTTGCTAGCATTTCAGCCATCAGCATCCATCGAATGCCGATGCACTTGATTCCACGCCTACTTAGGTGTGGTCTGAAATATCCTGGCCGCCAGCTTGCGGCCCACCTTTTCTCCATAGAGAAGAGAGTATGGTCGAAAACGACGGCGATCAGCAATCACAGAGGAGACCGGACCTAGCGACAAAGCTTCCCGGTATGTTCTCCAGATATAAAAGCTCTGTGGAAAAGGAGCTTTATAGAGTTGTGCCTAACGCCGGGGATCCTAACGTCCCAAACAATGAGCCCTACCGGCTGCTCCGGTATCACCTAGGCTGGGTCGACCAGCAGGGCGAGCCGATGGATACATCAGTCACCCAAGGCAAAGCCCTCCGCCCAACTCTTTGCCTGTTTGCCTGCGATGCCCTTTCCGACGATTATTCCAAGGCCCTGCCAGCGGCGGCCGCCCTTGAATTGATCCACAATTTCTCGTTGGTCCACGACGATATTCAGGACCAGGATTTGGAACGGCGTCACCAGCCCACCGTGTGGCATCTCTGGGGAATCCCGAAAGCCCTTTGGTCGGGCAATGCCATGCAATGCACTGGCGACCTGGCGCTATTGGACGTTGCCGAGCAAAACGTAAACCCAGCAACAGTCTTGAAGGTCTCCGGGATCTTGACCAAGAGCTATTTGGAAATGATTCAGGGTCAATGCATGGACCTGAATTTCGAGTCCCGGACAGACATCAAATCAGACGAATACCTCTACATGATCGCATGTAAAACCGGAGCGTTGATCCGCGCCGGATTGGAAATCGGCGCGCTGTTGGCAACCGAGGATGCAGCGACCGTGAAGGCTTTTGCCGAATTCGGCGAACACTTGGGCCAGGCTTTTCAGGTAAGAGACGATTATCTTGGCATCTGGGGCGACCAGGCGACTTTAGGCAAAGCCACCGACAGCGACATACGCCGCCGGAAGAAGTCCTATCCGGTGGTATTCGCTTTGGAGCGGGCCGGCGGGAGCGCGATGGAAGACCTTTTACGGATTTATAGGCAGGAGGAACTGGAGGAAGACGACGTGCAGCGGGTATTAGCCGTGCTGGACGAAGTCGGCTCGCAGGAAAATGCCCAAAGAGTCATCGAAGCCGCCGCAGCCCGGGCTTTGGAGGCACTGAAGCCCGTATCGCTGCCGCAATGGGCTCAATCCGAAGCTGAGGACCTAGTTGATTTTCTTGCCCGAAGAGAATATTAGTCT
>VFHF01000321.1 GCA_009392095.1 SAR202 cluster bacterium | reverse complement strand
GAATCCACTTCTCATCGCAACTGGCAACCCGGGCAAGATGCGGGAATACGTCGAGTTGCTGCGGGATATTCCATTTGAATTGGTCTCGCTCCAGGACCTGGGCATTACCCACGAAGTCGATGAGACGGGGGACACGTTCGATGAAAATGCCTGGCTTAAAGCGTCGGAGTACGCCGCCATCTCTGGGTGCCTGACGCTGGCCGACGATTCCGGCCTGGAAGTTGACTCCCTATCCGGAGAGCCAGGGGTACGGTCGGCACGCTACGGCGGTGATTCTTGCACCAGCGACCAAGACCGGGTAAATCTATTGCTGAAGAATCTGGAGAACGTGCCTTGGGAAGAGCGCGGGGCGCGGTTCCGGTGCGTTATCGCTGTTGCTCAGCCGCGGAAATCCCACCAGCCCACCCTAGTCACTCAGGCCGAGGGCTCCGTGGCCGGAATGATACAATACAACCCTCAGGGAGACGGCGGTTTCGGCTACGACCCGGTGTTTTATCTACCCTCGTATGATAAAACCGTTGCCCAGCTCCCGTTGGAGGTAAAGAACAGGATCAGCCACCGGGCCAACGCCGTCCAAAAAGCGGTGGAAACCCTAAAAACGCTGATATCTGAAAGCTGATATTCCATTGATAATTACTGATAAATTCGGCCGACCCATGCGGGACCTGCGTGTCTCTGTCACCGACCGGTGCAATTTCCGGTGCCCCTACTGCATGCCCGCCGAGATCTACGGCGAGGCCTACGAGTTCCTCCCCCGAGAAGACATCCTCACCTTTGAAGAGCTAACCCGGCTGATCGGCATCTTCGCCGAGTTGGGCATCACCAAGCTGCGGATCACCGGCGGCGAGCCCCTGTTGCGCAACGACTTGCCTCAGTTGCTCGGCATGCTGAAGGCGATCGACGGTATCGATGACATGACACTGACCACCAACGGCTACCTGCTCAGCCAGTTCGCTCAACCATTGAAGGACGCCGGCCTGAACCGTATCACTGTGAGCCTAGACAGCCTAGACGACGAGGTCTTCAAGGCCATGAACGGCCGCGGCTTCACCACGGAACGGGTCCTCAAAGCGATACAATCCGCGTCCGAAGTCGGTCTTTCGCCATTGAAAATCAACTGTGTCGTTCAGAAAGACGTCAACGACCACACCATCGTTGACCTGGCCCGCCATTTCAAGGGCACGGGCCATATCGTCCGCTACATCGAATACATGGACGTAGGGAACCGTAACGGCTGGCGGTCGGAGCATGTCGTGCCCGCCGATGAGATAATCGCCCGCATCGACGCTGAAATGGCCCTGGAACCAGTCGAAAGCAACTATCACGGCGAGGTTGCCACGAGGTACCGTTATAAGGACGGCAGCGGCGAGATTGGGGTCATCGCATCCGTGACCAAGCCTTTCTGCGGCGATTGCACTAGGGTCCGGCTGTCCACCGACGGCAAGATCTTCACCTGTCTCTTCGCCAGCGAAGGGACTAGCTTGATGGACCCCATGCGCTCCGGCGCCACCGACAATGAACTTAGGCAACTCCTCACCGGCATCTGGACCGTCCGCTCCGACCGGTACTCGGAGGAACGGGCCGCGTCACCCAACGAACCGGGTGCGCCCAGAAAGATCGAGATGTATCAGATAGGTGGGTAGATAACAGCATAAATGCCAAATCACGATATCGTTATCCACACCGACGGCGCTTGTAAGGGCAATCCCGGCCGTGGGGGCTGGGGCGCGGTCATCCAGCACAACGGCACGCAGAAGATAATCTCCGGCGGCGAACCCCAGACCACCAACAACCGCATGGAGATGACGGCCGTCATCAAGGGTCTTGAGGCCGTTGACCCTTTGGCCAACGTCCTGGTCAGCTCAGACAGCACCTACGTGATCAATACCATGACCAAAGGGTGGAAGCGCAAGGCCAACCACGACCTTTGGGAACAACTGGATCGATTGGCCAGAGACAGGAATATCTCCTGGCGCTGGGTGCGCGGCCATAGCGGCGACTCGGGCAACGAACTGGCCGACGCGGCAGCCACGAAAGAGGCTGGCACCGCCAAGTAGCTCCATCAAACACCTGCCTCCGGGAGCACAATATTTATGTCAACCGCAAACAACGGTCCTGAGCTTCATCTGACGCATCTGGACGACCAGGGAAATGCCAAGATGGTCGACGTCGGCGACAAGGACGTCACTAGCCGTGAGGCGGTGGCGCGGGGTCATGTTTCGATCCAGCCCGAAACGTTGCGGCTGATTAAAGAAGGGTTGATGAAGAAGGGCGATGTTTTAACCATCGCCCAATTGGCCGGCATAATGGGAGCCAAAAAGACCTCGGAGTTGATTCCCCTGTGCCACCCGCTGCCCCTGGACCGGGTGGATGTGGACCTGGAACTGGACGAGAAAGAAGGCCGCATCAACATCACGGCCGCCGCCAAAACAACCGCCCGAACCGGCGTTGAGATGGAGGCCTTAACCGCGGTCTCCGTGGCTGCTCTAACCCTCTATGACATGTGCAAGTCCGTAGACCGAGGGATGCGCATTGAGGCCGTTCGGTTGGTCAAGAAAAGCGGCGGCCGCAGTGGAGACATCAACCTAGACGACTGAGCACCCCACAGCTTCAACTTTGGCTAAAAATTCCCCTGCGGCTCCATCCCCATGAAGAATTGCCCGGCCGACTCGTAGTGTGTGGCCCTTCCCTGGAGATGCTGGGACACCACATGAATGTCTTGGAACTTGCGTTGGATCGGGTTGGTCTCCAGGATGGCATCGGAACCGCACAACTCGTAGGCCGTCCCAACAATTTCTGTAGCCTTCCGGATGCCGTGCGTACTGGCCAACCTTAGCTTGATCCGCTGCTCGGTCGTCAGTGTCTGTTTTGACGTAGCGCTCTGCCAGACCGATGTGTGGGCTTCCCGCAAAAAGGCTTTGGCCGAGTGCCAGACCGCTTCCGCTTCCCCGATGATTCTCTGAGTTGTTGACTCGTCTTTCAGCAGCCGGGTCGCCCGCCCCGGAATCTTGCTCCCAGCAAGTTCCATGGCTGTGTTCAGGCTGGCTTTTGCGATGCCCAGGGCCACTGTTGAGAACCC
>VFHF01000320.1 GCA_009392095.1 SAR202 cluster bacterium | reverse complement strand
ATACACCTGAATCAAGAGCCAAAATCCTTGCCGCCGAAACCGATGCGTCAAATGGATACTTTGCTTCGTTATCACAGGAGGACTTATCGAAACACAGCGCATGCGACGATTGGTCCGTTGCCGATGTCATGGCCCACTTGGCCGGGCAAGACCATGCGTCGCGGGTTATGCGAGGGCTACGGGGCGATTATTCTCCGCCGGACGGAGCCCCGGCGGTCGCCGACCACGACGAAGACCGTTTCGCCAAAAACATCTTTGACCGGGCATTGGCTACCCGGGACCAGCACGGCGTGCAGTTGGTGGAGTACCTGAACCAGCGGTTAGACGAAACGGTAGAGGTTTTCAACAGTGTGGCTCCTGGAGACTGGGACAAGCTCTGCTACTGGCCTCCAGGGCCGGAGATGGTGCGCACGCTATTGGACCAACGCATCGCCGAGTTGACCATGCACACCTGGGATATCAGGTCAGTATTGGATGACCAGTACCACCTTTCGGCAGATGCCGTCGGTGCGCTGATCGATGGGGTTGACCGGGCCGTGCGCCGGGCATTTCGGCCCGACGATTCCCTGACGAGACCGCTCAAACACCGTTTCGTGATCGACGGCCCCGACTCCACCAGAAAAGACATCATCATTGCGCCGGAAGGCGCCTGGGTGTTGGCGGCCAGCGGCCAAGAACCGGACATAACCTTTGAGTGCGACGGGGAGACCTACGTGTTGGTCATGTACGGCAGACTCAAGGTTTTTGAGGCCTTGGCGGATGGCCGGTTGACCTTTGACGGCGACCCTGGACTCGCAGTCGGTTTCGGCCGGCGGTTCGTGGGCGGGTGACTCCGCCCGGTCGTTGTTAGTCGTCAGCGGGCGCAGGAGTGGCCTCATCTGGCGGCGTGACCTGCGGCAGCCAGTCAAGCCAGGCCGGCAGGTACCAGTTCCAGTTGCCCAGCAGCTTCATGCTGGCGGGAAGTAGCACCACGCGGATGACGGTGGCATCGAGGAAGACCGCCACGGCCAGGCCCACGCCAAATTGCTGCAGGCCTAATATCCGGCTGGTGGCGAAGGCGGCGAACACACCTACCATCACCGCTGCCGCGCTGGTTATCTGACCGGCAGTTAACCGGATGCCCGTCGCGACGGCGCGCTCATTCTCGCCATGCCTGTCAAACTCTTCCTTGATCCGGTTGAGCAGCAGCATATGGTAGTCCATGGAGAGACCGAAGAGGATGCCGAACAGGAACAAAGGAAGCCAAGTCTCAATTATTCCGGTCTCTTTGGAGCCCAGGATACTGATACCCCAACCCCACTGGAAAACCATCACCAGAACTCCGTAGACCGCGCCCACCGATAGCAGGTTAAGCACCAGCGCCTTGATCGGAATGACGATGGAGCGGAACATCACCAGCAGAAGCAGGAAAGACAGTCCCAGAACGAAGGCGAAAACGTAGTAAGCCGAACTGAACATCCGGTCTCTGAAATCGATTCCCTCGGCCGTGTCTCCGGCCACGAAGGTTTTGGCGTTGATCCCTGCGAAGGCCTCGGGCACGATTTGATTCCGGAGTAGGTGCACCGCGTCTTCCGATGCATCATCGTCGATATTGCCCGCCAACGGGACGTTGATGCGAGTGATTGTTCCGGCATTATCCGTGACCGTAACGAACGGGCCAAGGAATGAATCGTCGCTCTCAACCCTTTGGATCAGTGCCGCTACCGCAGCTTGGATCTCAGGCGAGTTAACGTTCGGGGCGTCCACGATCACCTTGGCCGGAAGGATAAGGCTGCTGGAGAAATGGTCTTCCAGTAGCTCCAGGGCCCGCTTTCCTTCAAGGGCGTCTGGAAGGGCGTCGGCACCGGCGTTGAAACCAAGGTTCATTGAAAAGAAGGGAATTGTAAGTGCGATCAACGCCGCAACGGTCAGACTGGCCAAAGGTACCGGCCTCGCCAGCACCCAACCGGTGATGGTGGACCAGATTCCTCCCTGGTTGGACTCCCGGCCCAAGAAAGGAATCCGCAGGCGGTTGATGCTGTCCCCCAGTAATGACAGCAGGCCCGGCAGCAGTGTAAGCGAGGCAATCACGGCCACGAAAACGACGATGATTGCGCCCAACGCCAGCGAGATGAACGTGAAGTCCCTGGTGAGCATCAAGCCAGCGAGGGACAGGACCACGGTGATACCAGCGTAGAAGACGGCCCTTCCGGTGGTGTTGGCCGCCACCGTGATAGCGTCGATCTTTTCTCTTCCCGCCGCACGCTCTGTCCGGTAACGACTGACGATGAACAATGAGTAGTCGATACCTACGGCCAGACCCATCAGCAGGATCATCTCCGCATACAGCTCGACTAGGGGATAGACCTGGCTGACCAGGGCGGCTAAGCCGAGTGCAGTGAAGATGGATCCGATGGCCATCACCAGCGGAATCACCGCCGCGACCAACGCCCGGAAGGCCAATATCAAAATGACCAAGCCAATCACCAGCGAATAGATGAGGATGCGGTTGAAGTCTTCCGTCAGGATTTCGTCTAGTTCGTCTTCGAGAATCCTGAAGCTGACCACTCCTATCTCGAAACCCGATGCATCGTTTGAGGCCTGCCGGATAGATTCAAGAAATTGACTGATATCGACGTGTTCGGCAGGGTCGTCCGGGTTCTGGAGGACGACATTTGCCAGCACGGCATGTCCATCATCGGCAAGCAGGCTTCCGTCTCTAGTGTCGTAATAGCTGAGGGCGGCGAGCAATTGGGGAAGGTTTCGGACCGCCTGCATGGTGGAGTCCACGGTTTCTTTGAACGCTAGCGAATCTGCGTTTAAGGAAGGGTTGCTGAATATCACGCTCGCGCGCCTGGTATGGCTGGCGCTCTCGGAGGCGTCGCGGTCAGGGGCGAACCGCTCATTCAATAGCTCGGAACCCTCGCCGGACTCACCGACTCCGCCACCGTCATCCCTAGTCTCGGTTCCGACAAAGCCGATGGCCAGGACTGCCAGAACGATCACCAAGACCGCCGCTAGCAATATGATCCAGCGGTGGACGGCGCTCCAATGGGCGATCTGTGCAGTGAATGACAATCCAGTAATTGCGCTACTGATGTTGATCGAGTCTCCTAGATGAAACCCTTATTGAGCCCTATTAGGCCAACGGGTTTTACGGATTACCAAGTGATTTTGGATTTGCGCTTTGCAAATACCGCTGATGGCAACGGATATCGTAACACTTGAGACTGAGCGTTAGTGTGTCCTAGGCCTTGCGGGTTCCAGGGCATAACTAGATCCGACCTAAAGTGGATGCGCCGCTTACAACATTAAAATTGAGCTTGGCGCTCAACTTGACCCCCTATTGGCCGTATGATATACACCCGGAAACCCCGGTCTGGCGGGCGGGCCTAAAGCCGCCATAAGGAGGCACACCGTGGTATTGGATGTAAACAGTCTGGTGGACGCCGATGCTGGATTAATCAGCCGGCGTATCTTCATCGAAGACGATATCTACCAAGAAGAGCTGGAGCGCATCTTCGCCCGCTGTTGGCTGTTTCTGTGCCATGAGAGCCAGATACCCAACCCCGGCGATTTCCTCACCACGTACATGGGCGAGGACTCGGTGCTGGTGATCCGCGACACCTCCGGCAAGATCGGCGCCTTCCTCAATGTCTGTGCTCATCGGGGCAACCGGCTCTGCCGCGCTGACAACGGTAACGCATCGGCTTTCACCTGTGCCTACCACGGTTGGACCTACGGAAACAATGGTGATCTGCAGGGCGTGCCCAATCTGAAAGACGCCTATTACGATGACCTAGACCGCACAAAATGGGGCCTGATTCCCGTCGCCCAACTGGACACGTACAAGGGCCTGGTCTTTGCTACGTTCGACAATAATGCCCCATCGTTAACCGACTACTTAGGTGAGATGGCCTGGTACCTGGACTGTTTCTTCGACCGCAGAGAAGGGGGTGTAGAGGTCGTTGGTGGAGTCCACAAATGGATCATACCCTGTAACTGGAAACTGCCCGCCGAGAACTTCGGTGGCGATGCCTATCACGTGGCCTGGAACCACCTTTCCGCTCTGACTTCCGGATTCACCCAAGCCCCGGCCGCCAGACAAACTTTGGGTGGCGGCACTATTTCTCCCGGCAACGGCCACTGCATCCTTGCCGTTGGCGCCGACGATTACGCCGCCGCCCCCGTTGAGATAATCCAGGAATATGAGGAGTCCATCCGGGCTGAAACGGTCGAGAGGCTTGGACGCCGTCTGTTAAAGATGACTCCCAACGTGGGCACGTTATTCCCCCATATGTCGTTCTTAAGGGGCAGTTCCCGCAGCTTCCGGGTCTGGCATCCCAAAGGTCCGGATAAGATTGAGGTAATCTCCTGTCAGTTCGTCGACAAAGCGGCGCCGCCCGAGGTCAAGGAAGCCCTCCGGGTTACTGGACTGCGGGCCTTTGGCCCGTCGGGTGTCTTGGAACAAGACGACATGGACAATTGGGAGGAATGCACGCGTATCAACCGGGGCGTGGTCACCCGGAGGTATGCCCTCAACTACCAGATGGGACTGGGACATGACAGCTTCGACGATGGGCTGGGCGGGTGGTCCAGCGATTTCCGGATCAGCGACAGCAACCCTCGTCACTTTTACCGGCGCTGGGCCAGCTTGATGCAAGCCGATACCTGGGACCAGGTATAGCCCGGTGCGACTGTAAGCATGAAGGATGAAACGCTGCGCGAGGTAGAACAATTTCTCTACAAAGAGGCCCGGCTCTTGGACAGCCGCCGGTTCTCTGAATGGTTGGAGTTGTTCTCCGACGACCTGCGCTACTGGATGCCAACCCGTTCTAACCGCTATCCGGTGAACAGCAAGGCCATATCCATCCTGGATGCCTCCCGCTACGAAGAAGAAGAGGTCTCGGACGAGGACGAATTAGCCTTGATGGAAGAGACGAAAGACACACTGGAACGGCGAGTAGCCCGCCTGGACACTGGCATGGCCTGGGCCGAAGACCCTCCCTCCCGCACCCGCCACATAATTACCAACATAGAGGTCGAGGCGGCGGACCCGGCAGACCAACTGCGGGTCTATTCCAACTTCGTGATGTACCGCAATAGGAGTGAGACGGACCAGGACTTTTACGTTGGCAGCCGTGAGGATGTCCTGCGCCGGGAAGGTGGGCAGCTCCGCATTTCGTCCAGAAAGATCGTCCTCGACCAGAACGTGCTACTGGCTAAGAACCTCAGCAACTTCTTCTAGCCGACCCCCATTAGGCGATCCATCAAGTCGTC
>VFHF01000319.1 GCA_009392095.1 SAR202 cluster bacterium | reverse complement strand
CCAACCGCTTTAGGGACATTGTGAAGAGAAGACCAATGCAACCCTGGCCCAAGACCGCCACGTTCTTCCCGGCAACGGGTCCAACCTGATCCAGGGCGTACAGCACGGTGCCCCAAGGCTGGCACATGAGCCAATCTCCCATGTCGCCATCATCAGGCAGGGCAACCAAGGTCTCCGGCTGGGCCACCACATATTCAGCGCCGCCGTTCAGGTTCAGCGCGGGTAGGTAGATCACTCGCCGTCCCTCGGGCCAGTCCGGCAACTTGCTTTTAATGATGGTGCCGGCGCATTCATGGCAGGGAGTGCCTGTTCCGAGGGGATAAGACTCTTCTGGCTGGGGATGGCGGTAGGCCATCATGTCGGTGCCGCAAACCGACAATGCTGTCAGCTTGACCAACACTTCTCCGTCGGACGGCTCAGGGATTGGGATTTCGGACAAAACCAGTTGGCGTGGACCGGTAACTTGGATAGCTTTCATGGTTCGTTAGGCAGGCGGGTGGGCTTGCAATCGGTTCGTGGGGCGGATGAATCCGGCCGAATATCTGGGAATCCTGCAACTTAGGTGCAGTATACATTCGTACAAGATGGAAACAAGACCGTCCAAATCGCCTTCAATTTCGGCCCAGCTGACTTATGCTTCTTTGGCCTGCGGTATCAACCGAGTCTTACGCCCAATCCGTATGCTAAACTGGTGCGCAATTCGGCGCGCCTAGAGGAGACGATATGGCCACTTCAGTGCAACCAAAAGATAAGACAGTCAACGTCAAGGGCATAAACCTGCATTATTTGGATTGGGGCACTGAAGGCAAGCCTAAAGTCTTGCTGCTTCACGGCCTCCGGGGGCATAGCCACTCATGGGACGACGTTTCCGCCGATTTATGTCAGGACTACCATGTAATCGCGTTGGACCAAAGAGGAAGGGGCGAAAGTGATTGGGCGCCGGGCGGTGATTACTCCAGCGAGTCATTCGTCGCTGACCTGGAAGGCTTCTGTCAGGCAGTTGGGTTGGACTCATTCATCATGGTCGGCCACTCCATGGGCGGCCGCAACAGCATGGCCTTCGCCGGCAAAAACGCCAGCAAAATTCAAAAATTGGTCATCATCGACATCGGCCCTGACCTGGATCCCAAGGGCTCGGGTCGCATCACACAGGAGATGATCGACGTTCCTGAGGAATTCGACACCTTTGAAGACGTTTATGCCTACCAGAGCAAGCAGAACCGTTTCTGTTCCGAGCCGGTCCTCCGGCGCCGCCTGACCTACGCTACCAAACAATTGCCCAACGGGAAATTCGGCTGGCGTTACGACCTAGAAATACGCGAACAGCGCCGAAACAATACCGGCTCTAAGCAGCCCGACCTTTGGCTGAACCTGCCAGGGATCAAGTGCCCGGTGTTGATCGTCCGTGGCTCCGCGACCGACACCCTAGGTCTGGCCACCGCCGAAAAGATGGTTGATGTCTTGCCCGACGGCAAACTTGTCCATATCGACCGGGCCGCGCACATGGTCTTTGAAGACAATCCGGAGGACTTCATCCGGGTCCTACACGATTTTTTGGACTAGGGACGAAGATGCCAGAAGAACAACCGGAAAAAGAACAGCCCAAATCAGTGGATGAACTAATGAGCATTCGGGAGGTCGAGATCATCGACCTCCCTGAGGGTGATGTGGGAGAGGGGCTGAGATTCAAGACAAATCGAGGGGATTTCGACGCCATCCTCCACAGGTCTCCGGATGCCGACCAAGGGGTGATCTGGGTCTGTGGCGCCCGCGGAGGCTTTGGCGGCCCAGGCCCTGGCACCTACGCCAGGATGGCCGAACGGTTCACCCGAGACGGAATCACCTCTCTGCGCTTGGACTACCGCTACGCCAACGATGTCTTTGAGTGCGCATTGGACCTGCTGGCTGGCGTGGCGTTTTTGAAAGGAACCGGGTATCAGCCGGTTGTCGTGGTTGGTCATTCATTTGGCGGGGCCGTAGTTATCGCCGCAGGCGCCAACAGTTCCCACATCAAAGGCGTGGTTGCGCTCTCTCCCCAGACTTACGGCGCAGGCATGGCTGGGCAAGTGGCGCCCCGCAAGCTGCTGGTGGTCCATGGCAAGGCTGACACCCGCCTGGCGTTTGCTTGCGGCCAGCAGATCTACGACATGGCTAATGAGCCGAAGGAACTGGTGCTTTACGAGGGCGCGGAACATCGTCTCGAAGAGTGCCGTGACGACCTGGAAGAGCTGCTAGGCAAGTGGATTCCTGAGACTCTGGCTGCGGAGATCGGACCCATCAAGGCGCCTATCCGGCAATAAGGCCACAGCGACAACCGCGATAATTTCGGCGTGCCATTCATAAAACAACGGAGGGCTAGATGCTGGATGTAATCATTAAGGGCGGAATGGTGGTTGCGCCAGAAGGCGCTTCGGTGATGGACGTGGGAATCGAAGGTGAAAAGATCGTCGCGGTGGCCGCTCCCGGGACGTTAGATTCATCGGGCGTCCGGGTGATCGACGCCACCGGCAAGATTGTACTACCGGGTGGTATCGAACCCCACACTCACATCAACGTGCCGGTTCCCGACTACTGGGCCGGTGGCAAGAGTGAAGTCTTCACCCAACCGCCGGAGTCTGCCAGCCGGGCCGCTGCCTTCGGCGGAGTCACCACCTACGTAGACTTCGCCGGCAACCTGCCTCTGAACCCAGGCGCTGTGCCGCCCGCCGACCCCATCATGGCCCAGATCGATAAGCGTCGGCAAACCTTCACCGGGCATTCCTATATCGACTTCACCTTCCATTACATCTTGGCCGGAGCGGTTTCGCCCCAGACCATCGGGGAGATTGGCGAAGCTATCCAATCGGGGTTGGCCAGCTTCAAGGTATTCACAACATTCTTTGCCAAGATACCCACCGGGCATCTGTGGGCCGTGTTTCAGGAAGTGGCGAAGCACGGCGGGATCATGGCCGTCCATGCCGAGGAAGACGACATCGTCACCTATATGGAAGACAAGCTGGTCTCGGAAGGCAACGACCACGGCAGTAATCTCCACCTGGTTCACAACAACCTTTCCGAGGATATCGCCTTCCGGAAGGTTATACGGCTGGCTGAGAGCACCGAAACCGGCATCTACTTCGTGCACACCACTGCCAAAGAGGGCGTGCTGGCCGTGGCCGAAGCCCGCGCCAAGCAATTACCGGTCTACGGCGAGGCGCTACACAACTACTTGGAGTTCACTTGTGATGACTATAAGAAGCCGGACGGCCTAGCGATCCACACCTACCCGGCTATCAAATACCCCGACGACCGGGACGCTCTGCAGCAGGGCCTGGTAGACGGCCCCATGTGCACCACGGCCACAGACGAGTGGACCACCTACAAAGAGGTGAAACTATCCGGGGACACTATCAAGACCGTTTGCGGCGGCCACAACGGCATCGAGACCAGGATGCCGGTTACCTTCACCAAGATGGTCTCCACGGGCCGCATGTCTTTGGTCCGCTTCGCCGATGTGACCTCATCCAACGCCGCCAAGATTCTGGGCATGTACCCCCAGAAGGGTGCAATAGCGGCGGGCAGTGACGCCGACATCGTCCTGTTCGACCCGGACATCAAGAAGAAGTTGACTCTGGACGACTTGCACGCCGACTCTGACTACTCCATCTGGGAAGGGTTCGAGTGCAGTGGATACCCGGTGCTGACCATGCTTCGGGGCAAGGTGATCGTCGAAGACGGCAAGCTCTTGGGCTCTTCCAGTGACGGCAAATGGTTGCCCCGCCGGGTGGCTCCCAGCGTGCTGGCCCAACCGGTGGTTTGACCCACCAGCGATGAATGTGCTCTTTGTTTGCCGGGCTAACTTGGGGAGATGCCAGATGGACCAGGTGTTCTTCAACCACCTGTCCGAAATCACCTCCACCAGCACCGGCACGATGGTCGCTGACTTTGAAGGCCAGACGATGGCCGAACGTGGACCGGTGCACCCAGTGTGGTGTTGGAGCCGATGGAGGAAGAGGGACTGGACATTTCATCGGAACAAAGGAACCAACCCACGCCAGAACTGGTTGATGCTGCGACCAAAGTGATTGTGATGGCCCAACGGGATTCTTGGCCTGACTATTTGGTGGAAGGTGGCAAGGTCGTCTTTTGGGAGGTCTCAGACTCCGTCAACGTTCCGAGGGAAACAGCACAATCGATCATGGACCAGATCAAGGGACTTGTGGAAGACTTGGTCCGGGAAACTGGGCGAATCCCCGCATGGGACGAGAAATTTATCGTTTGTTGCTAACAACCTCCTTCAACTGGACCACGGAGACAGATGGATTATCACCGCAACGTTCATTCTCGCCAAATTTTTGATGGAATCGCTGCCCAATATGATTGGGCGCCCGGTCTCCTATCCTTCTTTCAGTATCAACGGTGGCGGAGTTACGTAGTTTCACGCTTCCAGACAGGGCCCGACGCCACGGTCCTTGACCTATGCACCGGGACTGCCGGGGTTGCCATACAAATCGCTCGGACTCACCGCTGCCGAGTGGTCGGTGTGGACCTGAATCTTAAGATGCTAAACCGGGCCCAGCATAACCTCGCCGAGCATGAGATGGGCAGCCGAGTTCCATTGGTCCTTGGACAGGCAGAGAACCTGTCATTCGCTGACGATTGTTTCGACGACGCCTGCGTGACTTTTCTACTCCGCTACGTCGATGACCCGGAAGCGACGATGGCCGAGATCGTCCGGGTCTTAAAGCCGGGCGGACGCTTGGTTTCATTGGAATTCGGGGTTCCGCCGAACCCAGTTGCTAAAGCCTTATGGCAGTTTTATACCAGGGGAGTCCTTCCCGTGACCGGGGCTTTCGTGTCGCGGGGCTGGCGGAACGTGGGTGGATTCCTAGGTCCCAGCATATCCGGCTTGTACCAGTCGTATGGTGAAGACGATTTGCGGCAGATGTGGCAGCGGCTGGGGATGCTAGACGTGCAAATAAAACGCCTTTCCTTAGGCGGGGCTGTGGTCGTGTGGGGTACCAAAAGTGGGTCGACCGAGGCCAAAGACCGGTAGGAGCAGCATCGAATGGCGACGAGGAAAAGACCCGCCTTTTACGCCCTACTTGGAGCCAAATGGTGGCAGGACTATATAAATCTTCTACATTTGCCCTACACGTTGTGGCATATGGCGTATGTAGTGCTGGGCGCCGCCGTAGCCCCTACTGTCCACGTGGACTGGTTGATGGGCACGCTGCTTGCATTTTTCCTGGCGGTTGGGATCGCTTCCCATGCGCTAGATGAGTTGAACG
>VFHF01000318.1 GCA_009392095.1 SAR202 cluster bacterium | reverse complement strand
TTAATTATTCAATGAGTTGGCGTGACCTGGGCATCATAACCCCGAGCATCGCGGGCGCCGCTTTACCATTTCGCAGTCATCGACCGCCCAGTTGGACAGATATCCAATAGACAGCACCCCTTGCACCTAGGCGTTTTAGCGCAGGCCATCTTGGCGTGGTGGTCCCAGAGGGCGTGGAACTCGTTGTATAGCTGGGTGTCTGGTGGGAGGTTGTTATAGAAGACAGCTTGGTAGTCTGAGTACTTCGGTTTAGCAGAGTCCGGAGTCATTCCGAGACGGTCCATGATTCTTCTGGTGTAGGTGTCAATGACGAACGATGGCTGGTTGGCGGCGTAGACGATGATGTCGTCGGCAGTCTCCTCCCCGATGCCGTGGATGGAGAGCAGTTCTTCCCGAAGCGGCGCCAACGGCTTGGCCAAGAACCCGGCCAGGTCGCCTTGGTAGTTTTCTTCCACGTGTGCGGCGAAGGCTTTAAGCTTCCTGGCCTTCGCGTTGAAGTAGCCCGAAGAACGCACCAAGTCCGCCAGGTCGTTAACAGGGAGCCTGTGCACGGCTTCCAGTGACCAACAGCAGTTGGAGCGCATCTTGGCCAAGGCCATCTCCACGTTGGTCCAGGCCGCTGATTGGGTCAAGATCGCCCCAAATATAACCTCCAACGGCCCGTCGCCAGGCCACCAGTGCTGTGGGCCGTAGGCAGCGTAGAACCGGTCATAGATCTCCATGAGCCGGGCGTGCATGGCGGTGTCCTTAGCCATCGCCCACCGCTTCGACATAGGGCCTAATGGGCAGGGCTCGGTCCAGGCGGATCGAACGTTCCGTGACCTCGCAGTTGTAGGCGTAGGCTTCTACTCCGGCAGCTACCGCAGACCTGAGCGCATCAGCCAAGTCCGGGTCCGAAGGATCGCTGGTGGCGAATGCGCTGGCGTCGGGCCGTTGGACCACGAAGACCACCGCGGCCCGGTGACCGGCCTCAAGCACGGTTTCAAGGGTACGCAGGTGCTTCGCTCCGCGGATGGTCGGAGCGTCAGGAAAGAGGCCGACGCCGTTCGTAACCAAGGTGACCGATTTGGCCTCAATGTAGCATCGGTCTGACGGCCCTTCCAGCATCAGGTCCAGGCGGCTGTCGCCAAAGATTACCTCCCGCCGCATATCGGTGTAACCGGCGAACTGCTGTAGATGACCGTTGGCAACACCCTCGGCAAGTAACGGATTGGGCATCCGTGCGTCCGCGGAGACCAACGCATTGCCCATATCCACCAACACCAGGTCGAACTTGGTCTTCCGGTGATCGCCGGAGACGGGGCGGACCAAGACCCGCCAGCCAGGAACGAATAACTCTTTCATCCGGCCTGAGTTGGCCACGTGCACGCCAACCTCCCGGCCGTCGACTTCAACGCGGGCCAAGAAGCGGTTCACCCGCTCCAGAAAGATACCCTCAACCAAGTCGTCGCCCAAATCCAAACTCGTTCTCCTGCTTCAGCCCCGTTATGTTAACAACACGGTTTGAACTCTAGCAATATGAAATCTTGATCGGTGTGGTACGAGCACTGGTTCGGCGGTAATGTCATTCTGAGGCGGTAGCTGAAGAATCTTCCAATCCGCAATTTGGCAGACCCTTCGCTTCGCTCAGGGTGACAGCCGTAGTTCCGTCGCGTTTGGAGATTAGTGGCAGGCCCCGCGCTCCCGAGACCGTTCGCGGGTTCGTGTATACTTTTTTCACTTGGCGGCAGCAGGGACAAAGGAGAGCGATGAGCCGGTTTACCCAGCGACTGGAACAGGCATCGACCGTGACCAAAAGCTTGGTCTGCGTGGGCCTAGACCCCGACCCGGCCCGGATGCCGGTGGACAGTGTTTACGAGTTCAACCAAGCGATAGTCGACGCCACCGCGGGCATCGTTTGCGCCTATAAACCCAACCTAGCTTTCTATGAGGCTTTGGGCCTGCCTGGCCTGGAAGACCTGCATAAAACCATCGCCCACATACGCGATTCCACGCCGGGAGCAATCATCATCGGTGACGCAAAACGCGGAGACATCGGCCCGTCAGCCCAGGCCTACGCCAAGGCCCTGTTCCAAGTGTGGGGGTTCGACGCCGTCACCATCAACGCCTGGGGCGGGGAAGATACCGTAACGCCATTCTTGGAAGATGAAACCAAGGGGGTCTTCGTATGGTGCCGCGGATCCAACCCCGGCTCAGCCGATTTCCAAGACGTGCGAATCACGACCGACGACGGTCCCATGGCCCTCTACCGAAACATGGCCTTGGCCTGCCAGCAATGGGACACAAAGGGGAACCTGGGACTGGTGGTGGGCGCCACGGTGCCAGAACAGTTGAAGGAAATCCGGGCCGTTTGTCCCAATATGCCTTTTCTGATCCCAGGCGTAGGCGCTCAGGGGGGAGACTTGGAGGCTGCGGTGCGGCTCGGGTCCGATAGCCGGGGCCGGGCAGCGCTCATCAACTCTTCCCGCGGAATCATCTACGCTTCAAGCGGGCGGGACTTCGCCCAAGCGGCAGCTCGCGAAGCGGAGAAACTCAGGACCAGCATAAATCAGGTGCTTGAGGCTGACGGCAAGGTATGGCCTTCGAATTAAAGATCGGTGACATTCTGCGGATGAAGAAACCGCACCCTTGCGGTGGGTCGCTGTGGATTGTCAGTAGGCTTGGCGCAGATATAGGAATGAACTGCCAGGAATGCGGCCGGTACGTGCTATTGGCAAGGTCTCAATTGGCCCGGCGCCTGAAGCAAGTTGTTCCGCCCGACGTCCAGTAGCCTTAGTGAGCTAGTCGTGTTTAGAACCGTCTTCTGCCAGCTCGGCAGTTGTGGGGTTCTCTTCGTCCCACGACCACAGTTCAGAGTGAAATCCCCTAATCTGGTCGGACATCATCCGGATGAAGTTCCGCACTACCTGTCCGGCGAATTTGCCCTTCAGAGTACAGACGCCAATAACGGAACTGGGGAATAGGTGGTCGAGGCGGACAACGCTGAACCGGTGGTGGTCTTCGGCGTGGAGGGTGAAATCGTTGCCGATGCCGATTCCCATGCCGATCTCAACATAGCGCTTCATGGACTCAGTGTCGTCAAGGGCCAGCACCACATCAGGTGCTAGACCGCGGCTCTTGAACGCCTGCTCCACCCGTTGGCGCAGTTGGCTTTCAGGGGCGGTCAAAATCAAGGGGAAGGTAGCGATGTCCTCAAGTCCGACAGGTTGCTTGTGCAATAGGTCGTGCCCTGGAGGCGTCATCAGGACAGTGTTGTATTTGAACAGTTCTTTGAATTCCAAGGTGACGTCATCGGCCGGGGGAGAAGAACAGAAGGCCAGATCAATTTCGCCTGAGCGGACCAATTGAATCAACGGGTTATACGACCGGGCGAGCAGCCGGATACGGACGTCCGGGTAATCGTTACGGAACCTCTGAATACCGGAAGGCAGATGATGGGTAACCAGGTCGGGATAGGCGCCCACAACGAAGGAACCGCGCCTTTCGGAATAGTCCATCTGGGTCTTGAGGGCATCAACGGAGGTGACAACCGGAGTCACCAATTCTAGGAGAGTAACGCCCTCAGAAGTTAACTGAATCGGACGCTTTATCCGGTCAAAGAGGGTGATTCCAAACTCATCTTCCAGCTTACGAAGGTGGGTCGTTACCGTAGGCTGCCCCATCTCTAGAGTTCGGGCTGCTTTGGAGACGCTGCGAACCCTAGCAACATGATAAAAGCTGATGAGTTCCCTAAGTTCCATCAGACCCCCTTTGTTCACCACTGAACGTCAAATATAATATATCATATACTATCCCTTGACAAAATAAGTTGCCAATTTGAGAATATGTCTGCCCAACGGTTTGTTCTGGAGTGATATCGCGTTCGATAATATAGGTGGCCGTTGGCTTGGTTTGGGGTATCATCGCGACTGATATTGGGCGCACAGCCCCGAAACTTTTCGCCGAGAGAATGGTATGACCTACGTAATAACCGAGCCTTGTAACGGGGTTAAAGACGCCTCATGCGTTGAGGTCTGCCCCGTTGACTGCATCTCAACCACCGACCAAGAAGAGATGTACTACATCGACCCAGCCACCTGCATCGATTGCTCCTACTGCGTCTCCGTTTGTCCGGTGAACGCCATCTTCGACGAATTCAATATCCCCTCAGAATGGCGTACTTACATCCAAAAGAACCGGGAGTTTTTCAAGTAAATCCCTTTTCTTCCCTTACACAAACCGCCTATCCTTATTGCTTTCTGCCCTCGTGTAGCCACAACTCCCCTTCGGTCGTATACTAGCCCCCAAATCGGGCCAAGGGCGGGGTCGAGCCCAGGCCGGCAGCGGAGGTATTCACCGATGGCACTTTTCCTGAAAGACGAAGATGTGGCCCAGTGCGTGACCATGGACGCCATGCTCGAGGCCATTGAGTCTATGCAGCGCCAATACGGCGACGGCCAAGCCCACAACATGACCCGCCGTAAGATCATTGCCGACAGCGGAATGTTGTCGGTGATGGGTGGCGGTCTTTTCCATCAGGGCCTGCTGGGGGTCAAGACATACACAGTGGTAAAGGGAGCTTATTCCTTCCAGGTCAGCCTGTATGACGCCAACACAGGCGAACTCCTTCTTTACACCCAGGCCAATCGCCTCGGCCAACTGCGCACCGGAGCTACCACCGGCGTGGCGGTGAAGCACTTGGCCAACCCAGAAGATGCCACGGTCGGCATCATCGGCACCGGCGGGCAGGCCCCTACCCAGTTAGAGGCGTTGTCCAAAGTCCGGGGTATCAAGAAGATCAAAGCATACAGCCGCACCCAGGAACGCCGGGAAGAGTTCGCCCGCCGGATGACCGACACCATGGGGGTTGAGGTCTCCGCGGCGACCAGCAACGAAGACGCGGTCCGTGATTGCGACATAGTTCTTTGTATCGCCGCCACCATGGATCCGGTGGTCGAAGCGGATTGGCTCAAAGACGGCAGCACATTGATCGGCGCGGGGCCAACCACCTGGCGTGCCAGGGAGGTAGACGAGGCGGTGATCACCCGGGCAGGAAAGCTGATCGTGGATTCTACCGAACAGGCAGCGATCGAGGCCGGTGACCTTTGTAGCGCCGTGGACAAAGGAATCATCCAATGGAGCAAGGTACACGAACTCAGGCACGTGGTCTCCGGAGCCGTAACCGGCCGCGACAGCAACGACCAAGTAGTGTACGCCAAGATCATGGGGACCGGAGTAGCAGACGTCGCCGCCGCAAAGCTAGCCTACGATTCGGCCAAAGCAGCCGGCCTAGGCACGGAGATGGACTGGTAGAGGTTAGCGGCCTTGCAGATATTCTGCGATGGTGGCGATCTCGTATGCGACCGGCTCTACTGACAGACTCTCAGCCGCGGCCCTGGCGGTATCCATTGAAGTGAAGCAGGGGATGTGCTTCTCCACCGCCGCCCGGCGTATGAAGAACCCGTCACGCATGACCTCCGGTGAGCCGGAGATTGTGTTTACGACCGCACTAACGCTGCCATCTTCAATCACGTCGACCACGTTGGGGTGGCCCTCACGGAGCTTCTTGGTCGTCATGTTCACTGGCAGGCCCATGGCCGATATCATGGCTGCCGTTCCCTCAGTGGCGTAGAGCAGGCAACCCGCCTTGTTCAGGTTTCGCACCAGCGACACGGCTTCCGCCTTGTGTTGGTCGGCGATACTTAGAAGTACCCCGGTCCCGGGTTCCAGGTCCAGGTTGGCCGCCATGAGCGCCTTGGTGAGGGCCATCTGGAAGTTCCGGTCAACGCCCATGACCTCACCGGTGGATTTCATCTCTGGGCCCAGGTGCCAGTCCACTCCCACCAGCTTAGCCATAGAAAACACCGGCGCCTTGACACCCACCAGGTCTTGAATCGGCCAAAGGCCTCCGGGGTAGCCCAGTCCTTTCAGTGTGTCTCCCAGCATCACCCGGGTAGCAATCTTGGCCACCGGCACCCCCGTCAGTTTAGATATGAAGGGGATAGTTCGGCTACCTCTGGGGTTGACCTCTATTATGTAAATGGTTATGGGTGCGCCGTCGTCTTGGGGCGTATTTGGGCTGCGATAGGCGGCGCCGCCATGGATAACGAACTGGACATTCATCAGGCCTTTAACTCCCAGTTCCAAACCGATCCGGGTCGTGTAGTCCACGATGGTGTCCACTTCCCTAGGGCTAAGGTTCTGACCTGGGTAGATAGCCATTGAATCGCCGCTGTGGACGCCCGCTCGTTCCACGTGCTCCATGATTCCGGGAATCAGCACCTGCTCCCCATCGCAGATGGCATCAACCTCACATTCCTTGCCCTCGAGGTACCGATCGATCAGCACCGGCTTGTCGGGAGACATCTCCACCGCCGCTGTCAGGTAATAAATCAACTCGGTGGCATTTTGGACGATCTCCATGGCCCGCCCGCCAAGCACATAGCTGGGCCGGACCACGGCGGGATACCCAATGTTCTGAGCCACCTGCAACGCCTCGTCCACTGATGTAACCGCTGCTCCGGGAGGCTGTGGGATACCTAATCTGGAGAGGAAATCTTCAAACTTATGCCGGTCGGAAGCTATGTCGATGACCTCGGCACTGGAGCCAAGGATCGGCATTCCGGCCCTGGCTAGAGACTGGGAGAGATTGATGGCCGTTTGGCCACCGAACTGGACCACCGAAGGGGGCGCTTCATTGTCAATCTCTTCGTTCTCCAGAATGTCCCGCACAGATTCCTCGTCCAAAGGCTCGAAGTAAAGACGGTCGCTGGCGTCGAAGTCGGTGGACACCGTCTCTGGGTTGGAGTTGATCATGATACTGCGCACACCGGCCTCGGAGAGGGCCGTGGCGGCGTGGACGCTGCAGTAATCGAACTCGATGCCCTGGCCGATGCGAATAGGCCCGCTGCCAATGACCACCGCCTTCTTGCCTTCCAGGGGCGCAGCTTCATTCTCCTGGTCATAGGTGCTGTAGTAATAAGGGGTGACGGCCTCGAATTCGGCTGCACAGGTGTCGACAATCTTGTAGACCGGCCTAAGGCCCCATTCATGGCGTTGATTACGCACTTGTTCCGGTAGCATGTCTGCGAGGGTGCCTACCTGGCTGTCTGAAAAGCCAATCCTTTTGGCCGAACGGAGCAGGCTTGGCGTGAGTTCCTCGCCCAACAACCGGCGCTCCATCTTTACGATGCGCTCCAGGGCGTTTATGAACCAGGGCTCGATGTAGGTATGGGCGACAACTTCTTCGACTGACGCTCCTTGCCGCAGGGCCGACATCAATGCCCATAACCGTTCGTCATTTGGACCCAAAGGCAGATCGTCCAGGGATAAATTCCCCGCTGTGCGCCAGGCCGGGTCCTCCCAGAGTAATGTCCGGCCGCTGAGTTCCAAGGCACGGGCTCCCTTCTGAAGAGCTGCCTCGAAGGACCGCTCGATGACCATTACCTCGCCGGTGGCTTTCATCTGAGTGGTCGTACGCCGGTCTCCGTGGGGGAACTTGTCGAAGGGCCAGCGTGGAATCTTGAGCACACAGTAGTCCAAGGCGGGCTCGAATGCGGCCGTGGTCTGTTTCGTAACGGCATTCTCGATCTCGTCCAGTTTCTTGCCCACCGCTATCTTGGCTGCCACCCTGGCTATGGGATAGCCGGTGGCCTTGCTGGCCAGGGCGGAACTGCGGCTAACCCTGGGGTTGACCTCGATCACGAAATAAGGCGAGTTCGGGTCCCATTCCTGCCCCAAAGCTTTGGATACACTGGGATGGGGCTGCATGGCAAATTGGACGTTGCAACCGCCCTCAATGCCTAATCCGCGGATAATCTTGAGGCTGGCCGACCGCAACATCTGGTATTCTTGGTCGCTCAACGTCTGGCTAGGCGCCACCACGATGCTGTCGCCGGTGTGAACGCCCATGGGGTCCAGGTTTTCCATGTTGCAAATGGTGATGCAATTGTCGGCGCTATCCCGCATCACCTCGTACTCAACCTCTTTCCAGCCAACCAAAGAGCGTTCCAGCAGGATCTGGGAGATCGGGCTGGCCGCCAAGCCGGAACGGGCGAACCTTTCGAATTCTTCTTCGGTGTTGGCAATACCGCCACCGCTGCCGCCCAGTGTGTAGGCAGGCCGCACTACCAGTGGAAGGCCCATCCGTTTGGCAACGGCCCAGGCCTCTTCCATGGTGTTTACGCTTTCGTTCTCGGGCTCGGGTTCATTGATCTCGTGTAGAAAATTCCGGAAGTATTCCCGGTCCTCAGAGCGCCGAATGGTCTCCAGAGGAGTGCCCAGCAGTCCGACGTTATAGCGTTCCAGCACGCCAGCATCGGCCAGCGCCACCGCCAGGTTCAAGCCGGTTTGGCCACCAAGGGTGGGCAAAATGCCATCAGGCCGCTCCCGTTCGATGATCCTTTCCAGGACCTCCACAGTAAGCGGCTCGATGTAAACACGGTCTGCGATGCCCTGGTCGGTCATTATAGTCGCCGGATTGGAATTGACCAGAACTGTTGTAACACCCTCTTCCCTGAGGGACTTGCAAGCCTGAGTGCCTGCGTAATCGAACTCGGCTGCTTGCCCAATAACAATGGGGCCGGAACCGATCACGAGCACCTTTTTTGGCTTGTCTTCTATATCAGCCACCCTTTCCGCAGTGCTCTGCGGCTACGACCCCATCTGGGGTCTGAGATATGTGCCTACCGATGTTATACCCGGCTGTGCCTTTTGGCTATACACCGCCCGACTCAGCCAGGAATCGCTACGAATCAACCGATAGGTAGCGCTCCGGGCAGATCGATCAACTTCCGCGAATGCAATGAATTTAACAATTGGGAGATATACGAGCCGAAGAGTTTGCCGTCCCAGTCCGCGGCATCCTCTCCATGTACCGTCTGTTCGATCCGGGGTGGGACTTTCAGGTTCACCATCCCTTCATCGTCCGGTTCGATCTCGATACGTCCCAAGGGAAACAAGGGCTGGCCCTCCATATCCGGGTCCATGGCGTTTATCACCAGGTCCCAGCGTTTTCCCAAGGTCCCTTTCCCTGCTCTAACTTTGTAAATGTACTCACCACATGAGTATTGGGCTGTTTCCTCTTCTAACAAAGAGGCCACCCGGTCAAAATCAACCGCCACCGCCACATCCACACCCCCCTCCAGCAAAAACATGGCGAATGAAGACATTAATAATCCTCCAAAAATTACCGCGCCTGTTGGGGTAGGAATAAGTCGTTGGGCTTTTTAATTTGCCCTATTCGTAGGTCGCCGTTGGGTCAGGGGCATACTCCTTTATTGATTGGCGCATTTGCACCCGGTTAAAGTATTTCGGCTTCTGGGTTCAGACCGGAGTTGGCTAGCTGCTAACCGTTGAAATCCCCGACCATTTCTATGAACTGGTCGAAGAGATATTCGTTATCCCTGGGTCCAGGTGAAGCCTCGGAATGATATTGTATGGTATGCAGGGGAAGGTCTTTATGGCGAAATCCTTCCACAGTTTGGTCATTTAAGTTGATATGTGAGACTTCCAAGCCTGAGGGCAATTTCTCGGGACTGACAGCGTAACCATGGTTCTGTGCGGTTATGTAAACCCGGCCGTCAGCTAGGTCTTTCACCGGGTGGTTCCCGCCCCGATGGCCGAATTTCAGTTTGAAGGTCTCCGCCCCCAGAGCCCGGGAAATTATCTGGTGTCCCAAGCAGATCCCCATGACCGGAACCCGGCCCAAAATTTTCCGGGTGTTATCTACCACGTAGTCCAACATCTTGGGGTCGCCGGGGCCGGGGGAAAATAGGATTCCGGAAGGCTCCATGGCCAGCAGATCTTCAGCCGGTGTGGCCGCCGGCACCACTGTCACCCGGCAGCCCCTGCGGCGCAACTGACGCAGAATGCTGTACTTGAGGCCGCAGTCGGTAACCAATATCCGGAGCTCGGCATTCTCCAAGTCACCATCCTCAGCGGGCCAGTCATATTCTTCCGGGGCCGTGACCGTGGCAACGTAGTCGCGGTCTCCGTAGGCCGGGGAGTCCTGAAGCCGCCTCAGCGCCGCATCCGGGTCGCTACTAGTGATGACACCCAACATCACGCCTTGGGAGCGCAGCCGCCGCGTGAGTGCCCTGGTGTCTATCTCGGCGATGCCGGGGATCCCCTGACTTTCCAAGAACTCGTGCAGCGTGCGGTCGCTGCGCCCGTGGCTGGGCAAATCGCAGTCCTCACGGACGATCAGGCCGCTCACCTGGATTCGGGACGATTCAAAGTCCTGGGGATTGATGCCGTAGTTGCCGATCAGCGGATAGGTGAAGGTCACCAACTGGCCGGCGTAGGACGGGTCGGTCAGTATTTCTTGATAACCCGTCATGCTCGTGTTGAATACTACTTCGCCAAGGCCGTCCGCCTCAGCGCCGAAGCCAACACCTTCGTGGATAGAACCGTCTTCCAATACCAGATAGGCTGGCTCGTGCAATCTAACGCACCCTTCCATTTTTATTATTTTTGATCAGAATCTCCGCGGCCGCCATCTAAGGTTTGACATGGGGCTGGTCAAACTTCAGGTCCGGGCTCTGGTAGACCAGGTTCCCGGAAGCGAAAGTGCCAACCACCCGGCCCTTAAGGGTTATGCCCTCCAACGGCGTGTTCCTGCCCTTGGACTCGAACTCGGAAGGGTCCACCGTCCACTCTTGTTCTGGGTTGAATAGCACCACATCGGCGGTGGTCCCGGGCTGGAGAGAGGCGAGGTCGGAGTAACTTTCGCCCAAGACAGCGGCCGGGCCGGTGGTCATCCGGTTGACCATGGCTCCCATGCTCAGTTTATTGGCGTGGACCATCTGCAAAAGGGAGCCCAACGCCGTTTCC
>VFHF01000317.1 GCA_009392095.1 SAR202 cluster bacterium | reverse complement strand
TACAATCTGCATGTACGAACCAGCGGCTTACCACCAAAGAGGGAACATGAGCGCAACCAAATGCTGGACTGAGATGGTCCGTGCCGAGCATGCCCAATCCGACAGTATGCGCAGGGAAGAGCCGCCCGCGGACTCCTGGAGCAACTTTGCCCAGAATTTCCGGGCCGACCCCAGGCGCACCGATGATGTCCTAGTCGATTACCTACGGAAGGAGATCGCGCCTGGGCAGGTGATCCTAGACGTAGGCGCCGGCGGAGGGCGCCTGGCGTTGCCGTTGGCTCTAGATGCCGAGAAAATGATCGCTGTCGAGCCTTCGCCCAGCATGTGCCAGGTGTTGCGGGAGGTGGCCGATGAATTCGACGTGCAGAACGTCGATGTCGTCGAGTCAGGCTGGCTGGAGGCCCAGGTGTCCAGGGTGGACGTGGCTATCTGCGCCCACGTTCTCTACGTCATCCAAGATATCGAGGCGTTTGTCAGAAAGCTGGAAGAGCATGCCGGCCAGGTAATGGTAATCATGTACCAAGGCCCGCCCCAGTCTCAGATATACCCCCTATGGGAACTGGTCCACGGCGTGCCTCGCCTGCCCCTGCCCAGCCTGCCGGAGTTTTTGGAGGTACTGGGTCAATTGAGAGTTGAGCCGAACGTGGAGGTCGTCCACGCCCAGCACAGTCGAGGATTCGAAAGCCTGGAAATAGCCAGGGAGCAACTGGCGCGCCGCCTGTACGTAACTCCCGACTCACCCCAGATGGAACGCCTAGAAGGCCTGCTACCGCAAGTTCTTGAGGAAAAGGACGGCGGTTTTACCATCAAAGGCGGGATTCATCTGGAACCCCGCGTGGTGTCTTGGCGGCCAAGCGGCTAATCCGTGGGCGTCGGCTGCAAGACCTTTAGCGACTGCGTGTGTTTGATCAATAACAGAGACCCGGCCATTCCTACCCCAGAAAAGATCGCCGCAGCAGCGAACGACCAGCTCATATTCAGGTTGTCAGCGATGGCTCCACCGACCGTCGGCGAGATGGCGCTGCCCAGGCCGGCGCCTACCGCCATGAGTCCAAAAGCGGCGGCCGAGAACTGCACAGCCACATAATCGCCTGCCGAAGCGGCGCAGACGGTATACGTCGCCCGCAGGGTGAAGCCCAACAGGATGGCCGAGATGATGAAAATGCCCATCCCTGGAAGCACGGCCATCGAGATGAAAGCCAACCCCTGCAGTAAGAACGAGTAGAAAAAGGCTTGGCCTCGGCTGAACCGGTCTGAGATACGGCCCCAGAGCACCCCGCTGGCAACGCTCAAAACGCCGATCAATATCACCAGTTGCCCAACAGTCGTCAGGCTGACGCCGTTTTCCTGGGATAGGTATACTCCGAAGAACGAAGTGAAGATGTTTTGGGACCACCCAGACGTGAAGGCCAGGAATGTGATCAGCCAGATCATGGGGTTCTTGTAAGCAGCCATCGGCCAGGCGGCACGCCCCGGTTCTGGCTCTGGTCCGGTTCCTCGGTCCTGTTGCTGGCTACCCACGGGACGCTCTCGCACGAATACCAGTGAGACGGACCCGATGCTGACGGCTATCGCGCCAAAGAAGAACCAGGCATGCCGCCACCCGTCGTCGGCGTCCCGGCCCACCAGCCACGGTACTATGAGGCCGGCAAAGATAAAGGCGAAGCTACCTCCGGTTGCGGCCAGGCCAGCCGCCAGGCCCCGGTCGCTGGACCTGAACCAGCGGGACAACAACCCCATCATCGGAGTAAGGGCTGTTCCCGAGCCCATGCCCATCAGACCGGCAGCCAACAGCACCAATGGGTAGGTTTGGGCGAATCCCAGCAGGATCATAGCGCCGCCGGATCCAACCGTCCCGACGCCGATGATGAACCGGCTACCGTAGCGGGGCGCCAGGGTACCCGATATGAGGGTGCTGCCCATGCGGACCATGGCCATCATGGTGATCACGAACCCAGCCCTGGTGTGGGAGATCCCTAGGTCCAATTCCATGGAGGGAAGAGTCAGGCTGTGCGCGAAATTGGTGAAGCCGGTGCCCCAGTTGACCAGGATGCCGGTCATCAGCATCACCCCGGTATAGGTGAATAGCCAGTCCGGAGTGAATCGAGAAAGGTTGGGACGCCTCATCTAAGGCGCGTTATCGCAGCGGCCGGAAGAAATTGCGGATATCCTCTACCAGTCTGACCGGTTCTTCCAAGGCTGCGAAGTGTCCTCCGCTGGGCATGACCGTCCATTGCTGAACGTTGTACGACCGCTCGGCCCATTCCCGGGGCGGGACGCTGATCTCGGAAGGGAACACTGCGATGCCGCAGGGCACTTCGATGCGTTCGCCCTGGGCCAATCTCCAGGTCTCTCGCAGCGATTCGTAGTACAGCTTGGTAGCCGATCCGATTGATTGAGTGACCCAGTAGATGGTGATTGTTGTGAGGAGTTCGTCCTTGGTGAACCTCGTCTCCACGTCTCCGCCGCAGTCGCTCCACGTCCGGTATTTCTCCACGATCCAGGCGGCCAAACCTGCGGGAGAGTCGTTTAAGCCGTAGGAGAGCGTTTGGGGTTTAGTTCCTTGGATGTGAGCGTAGCCACCCTCGGCCGCTTGCCAGTCGGTCCGCTGCTGGAACATCGCCTTTTCGGCCTCAGACAATTCCCTTGAGCCTGGCCCCATGTAGGGCGTCGGCCGGGAGATGAAGGTCGAGTGGATGCCGATGACCTTGTCGCTGTGGGAAAGCCCGAGTTTGGCCGTGACGATGGCGCCCCAGTCACCGCCCTGGGCGCCGAACCTCGGATAGCCCAGGTTATCCGACATCAATTTGGCCCACAGATCTCCGATTGCCAGGACGTCCAGCCCTCGCTCGGTGGTGTGGCCAGAAAACCCGTAGCCAGGCATGGAAGGCGCCACAACGTCGAATGCGTCTGCTGGGTCCCCGCCGTGTCTGGCCGGGTCACTCAGCATGGGGATGACTTTGTACATCTCGAAGAAGGTGCCGGGCCAGCCGTGGGTGATCACCAGGGGAATAGGGTTTGGCCCCTTCCCTTTTTCGCGGATGTAATGGATATCCAGGCCGTCCACTTCCGTCTTGAAGTGCGAGAAAGAATTAAGCAACCTTTCTTGGGCGCGCCAATCGAACTTTGCGCGCCAGTACTCCACCAACTCTTTGACGTAGTCCAGGTTGCTCCCGTATTCCCAGTTCGTGCCCGGCAGCTCATCCGGCCAGCGCGTTCGCTCAAGCCGGGATTTCAGGTCTTCAAGGATTGAGTCCGGAACATCGATCGTGAAGGGTTGGACGGCCATGTTGGTCTCCTCCCGATGCGGATTAGGCGGGCAGGACAGGCTCCGTCCGGTCGGCCGGCAGATCGGAGTCAAAGGCATTGACCGCGAAGGCTATCAAGGCATAGTTCCCCATGGTGACCGTAAGTTCGACTAGCCCCTGGGTGCCGAACTGTTCTATGGCCGCCTGGAAGGCACCGCGGCTCACTCTGTGGGTGCGGTAGAATTCCTGACCGTAATTGATCACTGCAGCCTCATCGGGAGCCAGAGGAGGAAGCTCTTTCCGGTCTCTGAGGGCGTCCACCACTGCTCCGGGCACTCCGGCGGCTCTGGCGGATGCGGCATGAGCGTTCCAAACGTACATGCAGTCGTTTTCACGCGCAGTAACCAGCATGGCCAGTTCCAAAACTTTGGCTGACAGCGACGAATCGTTGCGCAGGTACTGGTTCAGCGCCGTGGCCGCAAGTTGGGCCTTGGGGACGTGCCACAGTATCGATCCGGGTCCGACCAACGGGACCGAGCCTGCACCAGCAAGAAGTTGGTCAAATTCGGCGGTCTGTCCACTGGGAACGGTGTCTCTGGTTGCTGGTGGAATCCTACCCATGAAAGTCTCCTCATGTGCGTGTAGTTGGGCTTGAATACGGGGTACTTGAACTGAGACTTAAAGTTACGCGTCAGGTTTTGGGTTGTCAATCTTGCGGGGACGGCTCGGTTTCAGCCTGCGGCCCTGTGGCGTTCCGGGGCAAAAGGATGCCTGCCAGCAGAAGGGTCCAGGAGGCGGCGGCACATACTGCCAGTCCCGGTATGAAGGACCCAGTCAGGTCGCGCAGGCTACCGACCACGATCGGTGAGATGAACATAGCGAACCCGGAGAATGTCAGGAAAGAACCCCAAATAACAGCCACACTATCTGGAGTTATCCCGTCCATCTGCATGGGAAGGGTCAGCAGCTTAGGCACGTAGAGCCACGATCCAATGCCCAGAACAACCACCGATGGATAGATCAACGCAGGTCCGGGAAAAAGGAATGCGCCCAACCCGCCCAGGCCAGCCATCAGGCCCGAGGCGGCAAAAAGGGTCCTGGGCGACGCCACATGCAACGCTACGGCGCCACCGGCGAGCACGGCGAACACGCCCACCAGAGGCAGGATGCCGGTGATGAGCCCAGCCTGAGACAGTGAGATACCCCTGTCTTCGTTGTAGAAGGTAGGCAGCCATCCGGTGAACGCGGCATATTGGACCAATATTCCCGCGTCTGCCGCCAGCAATAGCACCACCGTCCGGTTTCGTAAGACCGATCCGACCTCACGCAGCGAGATGCCTCCACTGGGCTTGGAAGTGACGCTAGATTCCCTGCCCAAGAATAACCAGGCCACTAGTCCGGCGACTCCTGGTAGGGCAAAAACCGCCAGCGCAGTTTGCCAGTCCATGATTTTCGCCAGCGGGGCCGCAGTGGCCACCGATATGGCGATGCCCAGGCTCAGCACCGCAGTGTTTAAGGCGTTCATCAGGGTGATTTCTTTGTGCCTGAACCATTGCATCAATAGGGGGCCGGTGGCTGTGAGAATGAAGGCGAACCCAAGGCCGGTCGCAGACCGGAGCAGCAACAGGGTGATGAAATTTGGGGTGACACCCGACAATGACACGATGGCCACCGCGGCCAAACCGGTGGTGAACGCCCACTTGGGTCCGATGCGGGAGATCAAGATGCCGCTGGGCAGTCCCAATGCCGCCGCCACCAGCAGCGGCAAGGCCACTAGCAGGCTGGCGGTGGCCCGGTTGATGCTGTAGTCGTCGATGGCCAGGGGAAGCACCGGCGAGACTGCAAATACGTTCAGCCCCACGATCAGGTGGCCGGCCAACACCATGGCTCCAATCACGAAACGGTACCTGCTGTACACCGAGGCGATCTGATCGGATATGTGTTCTGGTTGATTGGCCATGTTTAGAGGCCAACGACGGCCGCGGGACTGCTGACCGCGTTGGAATCGAGGGGTTATTTTGGGTGGGCTAGGAGAATAAGCGCGCGCCAGGGGTTTCTTCGCCGAGTGTTTCTTCAGATAGAGGCACGATGCACTCTGGCCCCTGGTTCTTCACCGAATTGACCGTTTCCGATACTCGGTGGGAGGTCAAAAGCTCGACAGGGGCAGGTATCAGCAGAGGCTCTAGGTTTTTGGGGTCTTCGGTCAGCGGGTCTAGCCACAGGGCCTGGGTTTCATCGGACAATATTACGGGCATTCGGGTGTGTAACGTCTGGATGAACGGATTAGCTTCAGTGGTAATGATCGTGCACGACTGGACCACTTCTCCTTTAGGAGATTTCCACGTCTCCCAAAGCCCGGCAAACGCCATCGGTTCGCCGTTGCGCGGGTAGATGTAGTTGGGCAGCTTCCGTTTCCCATCTGTTTTCCATTCGTAGAAGCCGTTGGCTAGGACCAGGCAACGCCGTTTCTTGAAGGCTGTTCTGAACGCCGGTTTGGTGGCGACGGTTTCTCCCACCGCGTTGATCATACGAGCACCGACCTTCAGGTCTTTGGCCCAAAAGGGTACCAAACCCCACCGCATCAGTTCTCCGCTCTTCTGGCCGTCGTTGGTGACCGTTAATACCTGCTGAGTGGGCGCGATGTTATACCTGGGTCCTTGTTCGGGCCCATGTTCAAAGGACTTAAGACCGGTGAACTCGGACAAGAATCCGAACCGGCCCTGAAGCTCGTTCAGATTGGAAGTCAGGGTAAATCGTCCGCACATGTTGCCAGGTCTTCCCAACCGGAATATTCGTGATTGAAAAATAATAATCTCGCGGGGCCGTGTAAGCAACTACGAGCCTGGATTGGGTCAAAATGGTCTACAGGGTCAGTTTGATGACCATGATGGATCGACAATCGGACTATCAGGGGTCTGTAAAGGGGTCCGACGGGGCTTAGGAGCGCTTCCTCCCTAGCCCCAGACTGGGTAACTGGGCAGATGCCCAGATTATCCGCTAGCCGATAAC
>VFHF01000316.1 GCA_009392095.1 SAR202 cluster bacterium | reverse complement strand
CACACCAGTTCCAACACCGGTACCCACTACCGTCCCGACACCAACTCCAGTACCAACTCTAGCTAGACCTAAATTGCCTTTGCCGGCAGTAGTAAATGACAATCCACCTCACGTATTTGTCGGTACAGTTACGATTGGCGGGCAACTTGCTCCAGAAGGTACAGAGGTAACTGCGTGGGTGTTGGAATATTCAGATCCGGTAGGGAGCTCAACAATTCCAGCGGTGACAGGAGAGCCGGGTTCTTACACGTTATTGGTGCCTCAACACGGCGATGATTTCACTGGTACTGTCCTAATGATAAAGGTCAATGGTACCTTTGCAACCAATGTTGTCTGGAAATCCGGAGGAGGAGACGAATTAAATCTAGCCCAGTAGCTCCAAGCCGATACCCGGTTGAAGGAATATACAACCGCCTGTCCTTCGAAACATCACCTGCTTCTACCGATTTGACTCGCTTACTAGCGATTACTTATTTCCCACGGACGTAACTGCCGATTGTGGGAGTATTTTGATTCTCTTCTCAGTTATGAGCGTAAATGAGAGCGATTCGCACTTGCTAATGGAAGGCCACCTCAAGTTTTGGCTCGAGCTCAGCCTGCAAGTCCACCGCCCGCCCGTCCTTTATAACCGCGCTCAAATGTTTGCCGCCCTGCAGCACGCTGATGTCCTCCAACGGATCGGCGTTCAGGATTAGGATATCGGCCAGTTTACCGGGCTCAATGACTCCCAATTCACCCTCCAGACCCACCGCATAAGCATTGTCCTTGGTGTACGCGGTGATTGCCTCCATCGGCGTATAGCGCCCAAACTTGACCATGATCTCCGCCTCGTGAGCGTGCAGAACGCCGTAGGGCATTACCGGGGAGTTTCCGGTGTCGGTTCCGCACATGACTTTGACGCCGAGGGACCGTGCCGTCTCCAGAACGGTGACCGCGTTGTCGGCATTGCGCCTGATGATGTCTAGTTCCTCGTCACTGCGCCCCAACTCCTTCCCAACTTCCAACGCCTCGAATAGGAACGTCGTAGTTGGCATGATCCGAACGCCCGCCTCAGCCACAGCGTAGAGGTCCCCTTCTGTGGCGAGGTCGGCGTGCATAATCCAATCGACGCCAGCTTCGGCGGCCGCTTTTGTAGAGCCGGCCCCTCGGGAATGGATGCTGATGCGGGCGTTCCTGCGGTGCGCCTCTTCCACGACGGCCGCCATCTCCTCCTTGGCAAAGGTCTGCGTATCCCCCCAAGTGCTGTCTGCCAGTTTGATGAAGTCCACGCCGTGCTTCGTCTGCCGGCGGACCTCGGTGATCATATCCGAGACATTGTTGGCCAAGATGCCCAACGTGTGCTCCGGCGTGCCGACCCATGAAGGCTCATAATCGCCGATGCTGCCGTAGGTGACGATGAACCGGCCGGCGGTGTAGATTCGCGGTCCCTGGACAAGGCCAGCATTGATGGCGTCACGCAAGCCGACCTCGATGAACCAGGTACCGCCGGGTATCGATATGCTCGTGACCCCTGATCGCAGTATCGTTTGAGCATTTCGCGCAGCCCGCAGGGCGCTGAAACCCGGATTGATTGTCCCTCGGGCGCTAGCGTAACCCTGGACTGCCGGCATTCCAAAGGAAAGGTGGCAATGGCCATCTATCAGGCCCGGCATGATCCATTGGCCTGTGGCGTCAATCGCTTCTACTTTGGCGGTGTCTTCTAGATTTATCCCGCCGGGCAGCTCCCCGACACTAGTGATGCGATTGCCTTCGACGACCACGGCGATGTTTGGAGCAGCCGGCGCCCCCGAACCGTCAATAAGCGTTCCGTTTCGGAGCACCAGCGTCTTCGAATCTGTTGTAGTCATATTCACTCCAACCTGTCTCAGGTCTCTTAATTTCCAAATGGAATCTCATATTTTAAGGGAGAGAATGAAATTCCAGAGTTGATTTGGTCGACCGTTTCAATTATTGAATCAGTTTGGGGTCCAGGCCAACGCCCTTACTTCGGTGAACTCTTTCTTCAGTTTCTCCCAACTGTCACCGCCATTGGCGCTCCGATAAAGCTCGCCGTAGATGCTGTTGGCAAAGATCAATTCTGGGTCGGCCGGGTGGGTCGCGAAATTCCAGATGGGTGAATTAGGTTCAACTGGCAATTGCTGGGTCTCCCATGATCTACCGCCGTCCGTGGACCGCTGGATTGTACCGGTGTTCCCGATGGCCGCGTCTCCGTTGGCGGCGAACAACACCTGTGAATCATCGGTTTTAACTGCTACCCAACGACAATAGGGCATGGCAAACGACTTTGTAACCGCCAAAGACTGGAAGGTTTCCCCTTCATCCTCACTGGCGAAGATCTCGTTGGGAGTGCTTACAAGTAGCGTTTTGTGCTCGCCTAGGCTCACTGCCATGCCATGTATATCTGGGTTGGTGATTCCCTTGTCGACGTGGGCCCAAGTGTCGCCGCCGTCCCGGCTTCGGTACACCCCGTCAATCTCAACGCCGGCGTACACCGTGTCCTGGTCCACTGGGTCTACCACCATCGCAGTGACCCTCGGTGAGCCAATGGCGCATTCTTGGGCGATTTCTGCAGACAATTGTTCCCAGGTCTGGCCTCCATTTCTAGAGCGAAACAAGAAGGGTGGGCTGGTGCCAGCGAAGACAGTGGCCGAATCCGAAGGGTTGATAGCTATGGACCAGATTTTCAGCCCGTCCATAGGGGAATCCAGCTTAGCCCAATTTTGGCCGCTATCTTCGCTACGGTAGATTCCGTCGTTGGAGCCAGCGTAGACAACGTTGGGACTTTGGGGATCTACCGCCAAAGCCCTGACCTGGGATTCCCCTGAGAAAGGAGACCCAATTCGACGCCAACTTTCCCCGCTGTCGGCGCTTTGAAATAGCCCTGCACCCGTAGTCCCTACCATGATGCTGTAGTTACCGGACATGGCATCGCCTCCTCATTTGATCGTCAATTAGGTGTTGCGGTCGTAATCCTCCGGGTAGGAGCTTATTTAGATTGAGAACAATATACACCTGGATATAATGTGCCTGTCAAACTTAACTTTTGGCCGAAACTCGACGAATTTCGCGGTAAAAAGAGGATTTGAGCACGCCGCCCGAAAGTGAAGACCGAGCATTCGCCACGGCGCTGATGGACCAGGTGGAATCGCATGCGGATTCCTTTATTTTTGATTCTTGGTTGCCAAGATTCGAGGGTTTGGATGATAATGACGCATCGCACGGTTAATTTGGAAATAACGGAGGATTAAATGTCCAAAATTAACATGATTCACCACATAAATATCCAAATTTCCGACCGGCAGCGGACACGAGAATGGTACGAGAGTGTCCTGGGCGCCGAATTCCTGGACCGGGGGCCGGCGCTAAATGAACGGCAGCTTCAACTACGCATCGGCACCGGAGAGATACACACCAGCGATACGCAAGAGATTATCGAAGTGCCGCGCGTTCACTTCGCAATAGAAGTGGGAGACTGGGACGCCATGCTCGCGCACCTGGACTCATTGGGGGTGCATCATTCCCGTACGGCAGGCGGAGCCTTTGGGCCAAACGTAGGCGGAAGTGATCCTGGACAAGGGCAGCGGGAAGATACCAACGAACACTACACATACATCAGCGACCCGGATAGAAATTTGATCGAACTGGTATATCACCCTCTTGGGCTTGAAAGCTCTCAAGGCGAGGAATTAGGTCTGGTCAACGATGAAGAAAATGTCCGGTGGGTACAACGATCAGGCTTCGTTGAGGATGCCTACAAGTCTCAGCCCGTCCAGTCAACCTAATTTCTTTTATGGGAGCCTGCTTGGCTCCTAATAACTAGGCTTAGTTGGGAACGGGGTCAACTGGATCTCGTGGGTCCAACAGGACTTGTCTTGGGTGTGTAGGTAATAGAAAGCCTCGGCGATCTTGACCGGGTTCATCACAACATCTGGCTGCTCCAGAGCAACCCGTAGAGCTCGTGTGCCTGGGGAGTCAATCAGTCCGTCTATTATGATGTTGGCCACGTGCACGCCGTGCTCGGAATATTCCTCGGTCAGCACTTGCGCCAGCGTGCGCATCATCACCCTCGGATAGTACAACGACTGCCCGGTGTACCGCTTTTTCCCGCGGAGAGAGAAAGAGTTGTTTGAGATCAGGAACGAGCCTTCGCCTCGCTCCCGCATGGCCGGCAATACTTCCTTGGCAACCAAGAACGGCCCGCGGCTGGCGATGTGTTGTGCGGTCTCGAACATCTCGTCAGGTATGTGTTCAAGCAATTCTTTATCCGGCGGAAGGTCGCGCCCCTCCAGGTAACCTGCGTTGTAGACCAAGACTTCAGGGTCGCCGACTTCGTCTCGGATCTGCGCGAACGCCTTCGATATTGAATCTGTTGACACTAGGTCAAGTTCTACGATCATGCATTCGCCGCCCTGCTCCCGGATCGCGATCTCCAACGCCGACGCATTGGCGGCAGTGCGGGTTGTAAGTACGACGAGGAAGCCCTCTTTGGCAAACTTCTGGGCAATGGCGCCACCGACGCCCCAGCGCACGCCCACGGGCATGTCGGTGTCATCGATCTCCGTGCCGTGCGCTAGTTTCGTATTACGGCCATCGGACTGCCATTTGGATGTCGCCCCCACTACGACGGCGACCGGCTTACGAGCTGAGTTCATCTCAAGTCACTTCCTCTTACGCCAGTATCGTTGTTGGCCGGAGTCCTGGTGTTCCATGCAGTTCGCCGTTCATTTATACAGTATATGTGCGTGTCGTTCGAGTGGCACAATCCCACAGGACAATTACCAACCCCTTGGGCTATAGTGGGCACTAATTATCTAACCAAGAGAAAAACCAGGGAGACAACAATGAAATACGATGTGATCATCGTAGGCGCCGGCTCCGCGGGATGCGCTCTGGCCTACCGGTTATCCGAGGACTCCAACCGGTCGGTGCTGCTGATTGAAGCTGGGCCGGACTACCCTGACTTTGATCACCTACCTGATGATCTTAAGAACGGTAACAATGTTTACTACTCGGCTTATGGGCCGCACAACTGGGGATACACGGCACGTGTGACCTCGGAACAGCCTGAGCTCCAGGTGCCGAGGGGCCGGGCGACCGGCGGGTCCAGCGCGGTCAACGGACAGGTGTTCTACCGGGGTATCCCAGATGATTACGATTCCTGGGCGGCCAAGGGAAACGACGAGTGGGGATTTACCGACGTTTTGCCCTATTTCCGGAAGCTGGAGACCGACCGCGATTTCGGTGGTGATTTCCACGGAAGCGACGGCCCCATTCCCATCAAAAGAGATCCTCGGGACACCTGGGAGCCGCATTCAGAGGCCTTTTACCAGGCCTGCG
>VFHF01000315.1 GCA_009392095.1 SAR202 cluster bacterium | reverse complement strand
CTTTCGGCGCCTTCCTGGCCTTCTATCCAACGCTGATGCTGGAAGAGTTCGACATTTCGCTACGCCTCTCCGGCGTGATATTAGCTCTGGGTGTCGTCGTGGGCGGCGTAGGTGGCATCGGCATTGCCTGGGCCGCGTCGACCTATGGCCGGGAGGGAAATTACCTTCAGGTGCTAGGGATACTGATGATCGGTACCAACCTTGGGATGGTGTTGACCGGGTCGGTGCCCGCGCTGTTCGTGCTGTCTTTCTTCAACGGCGTTGCTTGGGCCTTCTTCCCCATCTTGGTTACGGTACCGTTCCACCTGCCGGGGATCAGGCCCAGGGAGCTGGCGGTGGCCTTCGCGTTCACGATGATGATGACATCAGTGGGGACTTCCCTGGGTCCGTTGTTCACCGGCTATCTCCAAGAAGGGTTGGACGACCTGAAAATGGCCTTGTTCCTGATCAGTTTCGCCTCAATCAGTCTGATCCTGGCTGGTAGCACGCTAAGATTCAGGTCGCAGCGGCAGCCGGCATAAAGCTGTCGGCTAGCAGCCTTCGGCGAACCACCTTTTTTATTCCAGCACCCCGTCTTCTTCCAACGACTTGTACTCGTCGTCGGACAGGCCGATGAGGTCTTTTAGGACGTGAGCGGTGTGCTCCCCCAATAGCGGGGCCGGAATATCGAGGCTGCCCGGACTTAAGGACAGATGCATCTCGCTGGCATCCGTGGCGTAGGGACCAATCTCGGGGTGGTCCAGCCACTGAAAATGGCCCCGGTGCTGTAGTTGGGCATCGTCAAAAAGGTCCCGGCAGTCATTGACCATACCGGCCGGCACCCCGGAACTTTGGAGCGTCTCCATCAGGGCCCCAGGCTCCCAAGAGCTGGTCCAATTTGACAGCAGCCGTTCCAACTCGTCTTCCTTGGCCTTTCGGCCCAACAGGGTGGTGAAATCTGGGTTGTAGGGCCAGCCTGAGCCGTCGGGCGCGATTGTCCGCTGCAGGCCTTCCCAGTGAGCGTCAGAGAAGCAGCCAATGGCGATCCACCGGTCGTCTCCCGCGCAGTGGAAGACACCGTGGGGCGCGGCGCCGGGGTCGCGGTTGCCCTGACGCGATTGCTCCCGACCATTCACCGCATAATCGAGCAACACCGGCGCGGAGAAGTGGAGCGTGGTCTCCAGTTGAGACATGTCGATGTGTACGCCCTCTCCGGTGCGCCGGCTGCGGTCCAAACCTGCCAAAATGGCGGCCACGGCGAACCTGGGAACAATGAAATCGGTGTAGGCGCCATAGGGGTTGACCGGGTCCCGGTCGGGCCAGCCGGTCAAGTTGGTGAGGCCCACCAGTGACGACAGCACCGGTCCAAAGCCAGGCTGTTTTTCCATAGGTCCACCCCGGCCCATCATGGAGGTGCTGAACATCACAATCCCAGGGTTGACCTCTTTTAGCTGGGCGAAGCCCAGCTCCCAACTTTCTAGGGTGCCGGGGGTGAAGTTTTCGGTTACCAAATGTGCCCAAGCGGCCATACGCAGCATCAACTCGCGAGCCCTGGGGTGCCGCATATCCACTGTGATACCCATCTTGTTAACGTTGTAGCTGGCGAAGTAGGCGCTGCGGTTGATACCGGAGACACCGTCCTTGAAGGGCGCTGCGCTGCGCAGTGTGCCGGGCCGTTTGACTGACTCCACTCGCACAACATTGGCCCCGTACTCGCCAAGGTATTTGGTGGTCATCGGGCCAACGGCAACCCAGCAGAAATCCAGGACGTTAACGCCGTCGAGCGGCTTGCCCGCGTCACGTTGAGCAGTCATATAACTCCGCTGCGCTTCAGGGACTCAAGCTCCGAGCCGGTAATACCCAACTCCCCTTGGAAAATCACTGTGTTGTGCTCGCCAATCAGGGGCGGGCGCCTGTAGATGCCGGCGATGTCTTCACCGTCTCCCGACTTGACGAACGCCCCAGGATACTGGACGGTCGCACCAAGTTCCGGGTGCTCAAGTTCCTTGAAGTAACCGCGGGCCTCAAGCTGAGAATGGTCTTGCAGCGCCGACGGAGTGGCTACCGGAAACAGCAAAATGCGGCGGTCGAGACTGCCTTGCACTAACTCTGCTCTGGTATGGCCCTTAAAAAAATCTCCTAGAGGCTCTCCCAATTGGGACATCAGTTCCGGAGTGATCGCCCCGTATCCCATCTTCTCCCAATCGATGGCGTCCAAGTCGGCTGTGTCGAAGCTGTCCTCTTTCATCCATTCCAACAATGCCCGGGTGCTGTAGGCGACAGACCCGCCCTGGACCATATAGTTGACATAACCGTCCTTGCAGGGCCAGTTTATGCGCACCCGGTTCTCGCCTGAGGTCTGCCGGTAAACGCCCATCCGCTTCAGTATCGCGCCTTCGATGTCCCATATCTGTGGGGCGTGGGCCAAGGTCTTGGCCACGGCCTGCTGGCAGGAAACATCCACGTATTGGCCCTGCCCGCTGGTGATGCGGTAGGTGTGGGCCAACATGGCGGCCGTGGCGCCGGCCGCTCCGCCGTGGAGGTAGAAATGGGGGAAGCTGATCCGGATGGGGGCGCGGTCGTCGTCGCCGGTCAGGTACATGAACCCGCCCAAAGCCATGCCGACGATGTCCGTGGCCTGATAGTTGGAGTAGGGGCCATCTTGCCCAAACGGTGTGATGGAAACCATAACCAGCTTGGGGTTGATCTCGGCCAACACGTCATAGCCGATCCCAAGAGTGTCTAGATACCCGGGGGCGAAGGACTCGATGAGAAAGTCCGCCTCGGCGACCATTTTTTTCAGGAGAGCCTGTCCGTCTTTCTGCTCCAGGTCCAGGGTGATACTCCGCTTGTTGGCGGCGTAGGCCCACCAAAAAAGGCTTTTTTCAGGCTGAGGGTCGTCACCATAGAAGGGGCCGATGTTCCGGGCTGGATTGCCGCCTGGTGGCTCGATCTGGACTACGTCGGCGCCCAGGTCGGCCAGAATCTTCCCAGCCAGCAGGCCCCGTTCGTCGGTCAGGTCCAGGACACGATAGGGGGCCAGCAGGAAATCGATTCCGTCTGGAACACCGGATTGGGCACCCCGCATGGTTACTCCAAGGTCAATGGATGTTCAAGGGGATATTACGCAGGCATGTAGTATCCCCTAAACCGCCTCGCCGGGTCTACTGCGGCGGCTCACCACGTTTACCGGGGTTACAAGGAGGCTAGTTCAGCGATTTGGAGTCTTGTACCGGAAATGCTGGGGTTGTAGGATGGGGCTACGGGGTTTTCCCTGATTTATTTCTGGCGATTGGGAAGCAATGTCCACTAGGACCAACTGGTACAGCGATCATCCGGCGGCCTGCACCTGTGCTTTCTGCAATGAAAAGCGGACCATGCAGCCAGAGCAGGGCAAGATTGGCCGGAATGCCAAATGCCCCTGCAACAGCGGCAAGAAGTACAAGCGCTGCCACGGAAAATAGTCAGTACTAAGACTAGGAGTCAATCAGCCACAAAAAAGAGCTCCTCGATAAGATCGGGAAGCTCTTTTAATTTTCCGGGAGCTGCACTTGCCCGTCTTTTAGGCTAGTCTTTCACGATCGAAATCTTAACGTCGTAGGTGGCCAGCTCTCCCCCCAAAATATAGGTCGGGTGGGGGCCTGCATGGGACTCCTTGAATGAATCGCTCCTGGTCCAGTTCTTGAAGTCGTCTTCTGACTCCCAGTGCGTCACCACCATACAAACTTCGTGGTCGTCCTCTTTATCCAGGCGCCACAACTCAAAGCTTTTGAAGCCCGGCTCGTTCTGGACTCCACCTCGTTTTCTAAAAACCTCTTCCATGTCGTCGCCGTGGCCGTTCTCAATCCTGATCCTGTTGGTAACTGCGTACATATCTTTACTCGGCGCCGTGCATCCGCTGGCACTCAATTAAGTTTAAGTTAGATTGATTCTCTCTTGAATCAGAGGTGGGGGCAAGTGGGCGGTCAGCCCAGGGTCAAGAGGCCAGTTTGTAGACGACGAGACCCGCCACAGCTCCGATGACGGCCCCGACTGAACCCGCTTTCATTCCAGTCGCCATCATGATCCCGCAATTTACTACTTCACGGTGCCGGTATTCCGGGTCCAATGCTCTGGGCATCCGAATCCCCAACTCTCCACGGACCAGAAGCAGACCAAGAGCAGCGACAACGCCGCCAATGATGCCGCCAATGACGATGGCCAAGACTAGCATTGCCGCCTCCGGAGAAGTTGGGCGATTAACGCGACAGGTTACATAAGTTTAGTTGGGGATCACCGCCGATTTCAACGATGTTGAGGCCATTGAAAGGGCATTGGTTGATGCTGTCAGGTAAGGGGAGCCAAATAACCGGCTGCCTTGACGTTTGATGTGGGGCGTTTTTGAGCCGGCTGATGGCTAACGGTCTCCGTATGGCTCTTCTACGGTTACGGTTCTTCTACGGTGCAGCCTCTGAGCTCTACACCAAACAAGAGTCTGTCGCCCCGGCCCTTCATTGATATCGTTTGGCCTTCTTCCAACGTAATCATGACCGGGTCTTCATTATCACTGAAGCTGCATCGCACGCCGGCTTCCAACTCTACGTACGGTGTATAGAGGAAGCCCCGGTAGACTTCGCTGATGACGCCGGTAACCACGACCACCTGCCCTTTATACATGTCGTCTGCGGCAGACTCGCTGGCCTCGTAGTCGGCAACCATCTGTGCAGCCGACACACGGAAATCGGGTTCCTGGTCCACGATGTCTTTCGCGATGCCTGTTTCGGTCTCGCAGGCAACTAGTACCGCCAGGAGAACCAGTAGGATGACCGCGGAAAATAGTTTTTTACTCATGATCGGCTTCCAGATCAACCCGCCAACGTCTGCCGAATTACGTTGGAGTAGCTTATCACGCGCTGCACGCCGCTCTACTCGGTGGGCCGGAGAAATCTCAGTGAGTCTGACTCGCGCGAGGCTTAAGGTGTTACGAAAGTCCTAACCCGCCGCCTGCCTGCTGATCGTCGGCGCCCCTCTGCGTGCCACCGCGAACCAGACCGTCACGAACAGGCTGATCATGGCGGACCCGGTTATCGCGAATCCCCAGTCCCATTGCCCAGCGGCCAATGCCAAGGGATAGGCGCCTAGGTAATGGACAGCCGGGGTGATATGCAACACCCCCATAACCCGGCCTCGCACATCGATGGGAGTCTCCAGTTGGACCACGGTCGTTGCCAGAGGCCAGACCAGGCCTTTCCCCACCAAGCCCACGAAAAGGAAGAGTACCCATGAGACCCAGAAAGAGCTCGCCCAGGCAAAGAGCGTTAGGATCAGGGTAAAAATCACCAAGCTGAATAAGAGCGAACGGTAGACACTGGCGTTTTGAATCATCGGCAAGATGAGGCTGCCGATAAATGCCCCGATCCCCGAACCTAAAAAGAGCAATCCTACGCCAGCAGCGCCCGTGCCCATAACATCTTTGGCCATCGCTGGAACGATATGGTTGTGCGCCATGCCAAAGGCGCCGAATGTGACGACGACTATGATTATCGTCAGTAGCAGAGGACTATTCCTGACGTAGGTCAGCCCTTCAACGAAGTCGCTGAAGACCGACCGCTTCGCGGTGTAGTCCGACTGGCGAGTGCGGCCGATCTTGGCAACGCAGACCACGCTGACAAAGTAACAACCGACGATAACGAATAAGCTAGTGGCCAACCCCCATACTTCAATGACGGCCCCAGCCAACAGTGGGCCGAAGATGCTCCCGGCCTGCATAGCTGCGGAGTTCAACGCCACACCGTCTAATATCGAGTGCTCTTCAACCAAGTCACCGATCATCGTCGTCCGGGCCGGCATGTTAACGCCCTGCGTAACACCCAGCAGAACGGCGGCGGCATATACGTGCCAGACAAGGACAAGGTCAGTGACGGTCAGGAAGGCCAATGCCGCAACGATGCCAGCCACCGCTGCTTGGGTCGTCATCAGCACATAACGGCGCTGGAACCGGTCGGCAACGACGCCGGCCACCAGCAGGATCGAGACATTCGGGATGCCGTACAGGGAGATGACCAAGCCCAACTGAGCTGAAGAGCCCGTGATTTCCAGAACCAGCCACCCAATCACCAAAAACTGCATACCCAGAGCCAATGCCTGGGTAACGACGCTGATCCAGTACCAGCGAAATGCGCGGGCACCCCAAACTATGGCGATACGACGCCAATACCCGGCTTGGTCCGCTACGACCTTGGTAGTCTCGGGAGTCGTCAAATCCCAGTCCCCGTGTTCAGGGGTGTTTTAGTCAATAAAAAGATTCGGAATTGCAGTTTTCTAGAGGCGAACTTCTAGGGTCTAGAGTTTCAAGAGGTTGGTGCCGAAGGTCAGAGTCGAACTGACACGGGGTCACCCCCACTGGTTTTT
>VFHF01000314.1 GCA_009392095.1 SAR202 cluster bacterium | reverse complement strand
GTGGCCCAGCGCACATCTCGAATCCGTATGGGCCCGCTGGTCTATTTGCTGCCCTTATATAACCCACTGCGGCTGATCCAAGAAGTCTGTATGCTGGACCATCTCAGTAACGGCCGATTGGAACTGGGTGTGGGCCGTGGCATTGTCCCCTATGAAGTGGCCCGGTTCGGCGTTGACCCTGAAGAAGGCCGGGCCATGTTCGACGACGCTCTGGCCGTGCTCCTCAAGGGTTTGCAGAACGAAACTCTGAACCACGAGGGAGAGTTCTACAACTACAAAGACATCAAATTCTGGATCAAGCCCTACCAGAAGCCTCACCCGCCCATTTGGTACGCCAGCGGCAACCTAGAAACCGTACCCTGGATGGCCAAGAACGGCATCCACACCAGCCACATCTTTGACACCAACGAGATCACAAAAAAGCATTTCGACCTGTATCAAGAACTATGGGAGAAGCACAAAGATGACCCGGACCGGATCAACAACGGGGCAGCGGAACCTAAGCAGGGTCAGACGCGCCATGTCTACATCGCGCCCACCGATGCCGAGGCTGTGGCAGAGGCCCGAGTTGCCTGGAAAGCTTGGTGTGACAACATCAACTACCTGTGGAATATCGGCGACTCCGACAACCTGAAATGGCTCTACGACTTCGATGCTCTGCTGGCCGACGAAAAGATCATCGCCGGTTCGCCCGAGACCGTTAACGAACAAGTCTGGCGGGCCATAAAAGATTCGAGAATTAACTACTTCATAGGCGTCTTCGCTTGGGGCAACATCCCCGCCGAAAAAGCGATGCGTTCCATCACCTACTTCGTGGACGAGATCATACCCGGCGCCAGGTAGCAGTATGACGGGACGGACTCCCTTCTCCCGCTCCAGAATGGTTGACGGAATTTCTGCAGCGCTGGCCAATCGAGCTTGTACTCCAGGTTCTGCTTCACCACTGGCCATTCATTCTTCAGGATGCTGAAGACAACCGTGTCCCTGACCCGGCCGTTGGGCATTACCACACGGTTCCGTAGTACGCCCTATTCCTTGGCCCCAAGCCGCAGGATGGCCCGGCGGAAAGCATAACTTAGGTAATCGGTCATCAAGTCCACGCGATTTAGTCCTAGCGTTTCGAAGGCGTGGGTGAGCATCATCAACTTTGCCTCGGTATTGGTGTGTGACCTCTGCCAAGTCCTGCCGAGAAAGGTGAACCCGATTTCGACGCGTTTGTTTGCCAGGTTGGCGTTCATGAACCGGGTTGACCCCCCACTTGGTCTCCACCATCTTTTACTATCGTCACAAAAGCCAGACCTTAACGACTGAACGGGGCCTCAGCCATTGGACAGTCACCCGGTGGGGCGGTACTCTTTCTGAGGCCCATGTCGATGGTCGGGCCTCCCATATCATAAGGTGGTTTTCATACCCCATGCCTCCCGTTCGGTCGACGTGCGACTCGTGAAATCAAACCTGGCCGCAAACCTAGGCCGGGCCGCCCGCCCCATTTCCATACTCCGTCAGCGCAACTTTGGCCTCATCTGGTCGGCAATCACAATTTCCCAGATGGGGTCCCAGATGGAGATGATAGTCGTTGTCTGGTATGTGCTGAACCTGACTGACTCGCCATTCCTTGTTGGGCTCACGGCGTCGGCCAGGATGGGGTTCAATTTCCTGGCCCTTTTCGCCGGAGCCACCGCTGACCTGGTCCCGCGCCGCACGCTGATGATCATTATTCAGGCTGTCTTAGCCTTCTTAGCGTTGGTTATGCTGGTGTTGATCGTCAGCGGGCAGATCGAGGTCTGGCATATCTTCATCGTGACGTTGGCCTCCGGTCTCGCCCGGATATTTCAGATGCCCACGGCCCAATCGCTGGCGGTGGACAGCGTCCCGATCGACCGCATACCCAATGCTGTTGCTCTGATCAGCGCCGGCGGAAATATAGCGCTAGTCGTCGGGCCGGTCCTTGGCGGACTACTGTTCGAAATCTTCGGTCCGGAAGGCGCTTATGTGCTGGTGGCCTCGCTGTACATCGCAAGCGGTTCGGCAGCGATGTTAATGGGGTCCACTAGGATGAGCGAAGCCCAAAAAGGGGAATCGGTTTTCACATTGGTCGCCCAGGGGTTGCGATACGTTAAGGGCGAACAACTGCTTTGGTCAGCCCTCTTGGTTGCTGTCATATTCAACATCACCGGGTTTTCGTTCCACACCACCCTGGTGCCCATCTTCGCCAAGGAGGTTTTGGCCCAAGACTCAGTGGGTCTAGGCATTCTCATCTCGTCCTTCGGTATCGGAGGCCTGGTTGGGTCAATGTTCTGGGCTTCAATACCCAACCTCAAGCACACCGGACTTCTGTGCATCTTGGCGGTGGTCGGCTGGCATTCCACCATGATCGTTTTCGCTGCCTCGACCAATTTTTATCTTTCGGTGGGAATCTTGGTGGTTACCGGCATGCTGTTCTCATCAAGCCTAGTGCTGGTGCTCACTGTGCTGATGAAGACCGGGCGGCCAGAGTTTCGGGGTCGGCTTATGGGCCTGCGGACCCTGGCGATCTACGCCCATGCCTTTGGAAGCCTCGCTGCCGGGGCGGCTGCCGGCCTACTCGGCGCCCCGATTGCAGCGGTCCTCTCCGGACTGTTTGGCATCGGGATGATGGCCGTATTGGCCCTTATCGCGCCCAAACTGCGCCGGTTTTAGGAAATTAGCTGATACCATCCTGGCTCTAGCTCAGGATGGGTGGGCTAGCGGTGACCTAGACCTGGGCCCAGCGAGGCACCGAATCCGCTGCTTCTCTAACCTTAGCTGCGGTCTGGCGAGAGTTGGGCTCGAAGGTCTCCAGTAGGCTCCAAAACTTCTTGGAATGGTCCAGCCGGCGGCCGTGACACAGTTCATGGACCAGCACGTACCGAGCCAACGGCAGGGGAAGGAATAGCAGGTTCCGGTTCAGACTGATGGACTTCTCAGCAGAGCAGCTCCCCCACTTGGTCCTCTGCCGCCGCACGCTTACCCGGCTGAAGGGCAGAGACAGTTCACTGCTCAACCGGCCCAGCCACGGGACCAAGACCTCTTTCGCCCGCTTCTGGACCCATCGGTTAAGCGTCTCTGCGACCGCAACCGGGTCTTCCACCGGGCCGGTCAACAACAGGACATTCCCAGCTTTTTCAAATAAGCCGACCTGCTGGGTTTGGGCTGGGGAATATTCAGCTTTCCAGTTCTCGTCCAGCAACCCAAATGTGATCGATTTGGGGCGTTTTAGCTCCTTGACCGGACGTGTCTGCGCCAGGGTTTTTTCGATCCAACGGGCCTTGGTCCATAGGATGGCCGGGATTTCAGATCGGCTGAATCTAACGGGCACCACCACCTCAAGTCCCATCGATGAAGAGATCTTGATGATTACCTGCCGGGCCCGTTTGCTCTCCCTTACGCTGTATTCAGGCATGGTCCAGGCCTGGGTCATCCGCCGTTACCTCACACAATAGAAAAGTGGCCAACCGTTTCAAGATTGGCCACTCTTTGCGGCTTAAATTCCGATTGACCCTAGTAGTGGCGAAGCTCCACTACGTTGTCGTCCGGGTCGTAGATATACAGGGATATCCCATCTCCGTGGGAACCCCAGCGTTTTCCAGGTCCTGCCTGAATCTCCACGCCCATAGCCTCGAATTTGCTCTTCAATTCTTCCATGTCCGTGGGCTCGATCACCATGCAGTAGTGGTCTTGGTTCTTGTCCCCTTCTTTGCCGATCGGTTCCTGATCAGTGCCGAAGAAATCGATGATCGTGTCGGCGTTTATCCGGGCTGAAGGGAAACGGACTTCACCGGCCCGCCATTCGTCGATCCGCTCGGCCTGTAGGCCCAAAACCTCGGTGTAGAACTTTAACGAGACCTCTACGTCTTTGTTCCGCAGAACGATATGGTCCATCTCGGTAATCTTGACCAGCGCCTGGGATTGCACCGAAGTCTGACCTTGAGTTTCAGTCGACATGGATCCCTCCTACTTGCCTGCGTCTATTCAATTTGTGGGGTATGCGACCAGTATACATCCTGAAAGAAAGTTAGAACATGGGCTCATTCTTCTGACCGGGTGATAACGACGATGGGGAATATTCGGGTGGTGTGGGTCTGATAGCCCTGATATCCCGAATAACATTCGACGAATCTAGGCCAGAGTTCCTCCCGTTCTTCGCCGGATGCAATTCGGGCAGTTCCCTCCCATTGCAAGCCGCCGATCTGCACCGTTACTTCCGGGTTGGTTCGGATATTAAACAGCCAGTCGGGCGCCACAGAACTTCCTCCCTTGGAGGCGATGACGCAGGGGTCTCCATTGTGCATCAGATACAACAATGGGACGGTCCGCGTCCGCTGGGACCGCCGGCCACAGGTGCTGAGGAGAAGGAAGCTGACATTTCCTCGTCCAGACACGAACTGCCCATTGAGCAGTTGGTACAGTGTCCTGTGGAGCCTGCTGACGATGTAACCCATCCTGAAGCGGGGACGTTTTGCGGGTGTCAACCAGGCGCTCCATGAGTGTAAGATGATGAAACTGAGCGTTGGAAGTCTAACACGCTGGTTTGTCCGCGAGATTCGTCAGCAAATATATTTTCGTTTAACTGGAACGCCCAGATTCGGTTATAGTTAGATGAGGCGGTCTGCGACCAAAACCGCTGCACCCAACTACGAGTTCGCACGGGAGACCCACCCGACTCATGCCTCTGGTTTCCACCTCTAACCTGGCCGTTCATTATGGGGCCGACATCATATTTTCGGGCGTTGATCTGGATATCAACGAACGTGCCCGCATCGGCATCGTTGGCCCCAACGGCGGCGGCAAGACCTCCCTTCTTAGAGTTCTAGTCGGACTCCAAGACGCCAACGAAGGCAGAGTGGCGCGCTCCAACGGCATCCAGGTCGGTTACGTTCCTCAGCACCCTGAGATGCAGATTGGGGGCACGCTTCGGGAAGAGGTCATGCGGGCCTTTGACCAGGTCAGATTATTGGAAAAAGACCTGGAAACCGCGGCCCAGGAGCCGAACGACGATGCCGAACAAGCCGGGCTTCGCTACGCCGAGCTATTAGAACGGTACGAAACCCTGGGCGGATACACCTACGAGCGGGCCGTGGAACGGATGGTTGACGGCCTTGGACTCAGAGCAGAAACCCTTGACTCGCCGGCTTCGTCAGCCAGTGGCGGCGAACGCACGAGGGCGGCGTTGGCGAAAGCCCTCCTGGGTAACCCCGACCTGCTGGTGCTGGACGAGCCCACCAACTACCTGGACCTCAAGGGAGTTACTTGGCTGGAGCGCTACCTGACCCACTTTGCTCCGGCGGTGGTGGTGGTCTCCCACGACCGTTATTTCCTGGACGAGATGGCGACGCAGATCTGGGAGATCGACCACGGCCGGATGGACACTTTCCCTGGAAATTTTTCCAAGTACCGGGTCTTGAAAGGCGAGCGCGACCTGCGCCAGGCGAAAGAGTACGAAGCCCAACAGGAATTCATCGCCAAGGAGCAGGCTTTCATCGACCGCTACCGGGCCGGGCAGAGGTCTCGGGAGGCCAAAGGCCGTGAGACCAGGCTGGGCAGATTGGAGCGTATCGTCCGTCCCGATCTAGACCAGTCGATTTCCATATCATCCGGCGGCGCCAGTCGTACCGGGCA
>VFHF01000313.1 GCA_009392095.1 SAR202 cluster bacterium | reverse complement strand
CATTGTCTAACCTCGACTTGCCCTGGGGTGGAGATGAAGAGGAAACCGGCGGCGCTATTTATACCTGCGCCGCCTTATTCAATACGATGCAATTGTTTGGCTGGATCCGCTCACCGACGGACTCCGCCTGAGTAGGCGTGGTAGGCCACGAATGGCACCAATGCGATCTGCCGGGCCCGCTGGATAGCGGTGCGCAGGGCGCGCTGATGTTTGGCGCAGACTCCGGTGCGACGGCGGGGCTCAATCTTAGCCCGTTCAGACACGAAACGCCTGATCTTATCAATCTCTTTATAGTCAATATGGGTAACTTTTTCGACGCAGAAAGCGCAGACCTTGCGCCGGCGCACAAATCGACCACGGGGACGGCCGCCGGGTCCGCCGGGTCCGCCGGGTCTTCCGCCTCCGCCTGGGCCGCCGGGTCTTCCGCCTCCGCCAAATCTAGGTGGCGGTCCGCCTGGTCCTCTAGGGGCTTCTGTCGTCATTCTAGTTCAAGTCCTTTTTATCAACTGCCGATCTAAAACGGCAGGTCGTCTACCGGATCATTATCCGGACCATCTTCGGCCATCGCGCCGACGCCCGATTCATAAGGCTCGGAAGCCGGGGCTCCGCCTCCGTCTCCACTTCTACCCAGGAACTGTACATCGTTCAGGAAAACGTCGATGGACACCCTGGTCTGGCCGTCGCGCCCTTCATAAGTTCGGCTGCTCATACGGCCTTCGATATAAACTTGTTGACCCTTGGTCAGATATTGGTTGCACGTTTCGCCCAACTTTCCCCAGGCGCTGACGTTGAACCATTCCGTCTCTTCTTTCTGTTCTCCCCCGCTGGTGGTGTACCGGCGACTGGATGCCACGCTAAACGAGGTAACCGCTTGACCATTGGGCGTATAACGCATCTCAGGATCTCTTCCCAAATGCCCGATGACAGTGATCTTGTTCACCTCTCCCTCCCTTCTACTCCTCGCTTTCGTCCGGCTCATTGGCCGGTTCTTCCGACTCCTCGTCAGAGCTGCCGTCTCCCTCAGGGGCGGCGGGTTCGCTTTCTTCTTCAGCCTCTTCTTCGACTCCCGGAGTAGGTTCATCTTCAGCAGTGGCTTCAGGGGCCTCTGCTGTTTCTTCGGCAGCAGCCTCCTCCGTAGCACCTTCAGCGGCAGGCGCTTCAGCGTCGGCCGTCTCGGCTACCGGGGCCGGAGTTTCTCCCCCTGCGGGAGCGGCGGGCGCTGGGGCCTCGCCTTCAGCAGGGACAGGCGCGATAGGATTGCCATCCGAACCTACGGGAGCAGGACGGGGCGTGGGAGCCCTGATTGCCCGGGCTGCCGCGGCAGCCTGGGCGGCAAGTTCTTCTTCCGGCAGCGTTACCGTTACCAGAGAACGGAGCACTTCATCGTCTATTTTCAGGAAACTCTCCAACTCAATGTTGAACGCACGTTCAGTGGCGAACCGGGTCAGGTGGTAGCTTCCTTCCAGAAACCGGTGTTGGCCTTTGCGGATAGGGTAGGCCAAACGGCGTGTCCCCCATCGCTCTTCGTGACTAATCTCAGCTTCCCGAGTGGTGATAAATCCCTTGATTTTGTCCCAGGTCTGTGAGAGCTCTTCCTGATTAAGCATCGGGCTAAGGACAACTAGAAGTTCGTAATGGCGCAAACGGTACCCCTTGGCAGATTAAACGCAGATGTATTGCGGATTTCAGAATTAAACGCAGAATTTGGCAATCGGTCTGATTATAGCATCGGGCCTCGCCTGGCTCAACTGTGCTTCTATCAGTTATCTATGCCTGGCACGTCGAACCGGGAGGTCAATTTCTTCACCTCAACCGACACTTTGGCGTGGGCTTCTTTGTCTTCCACGTCAGACAGCACTTTGGTCAGCATGGCTGCAACTTGCTTGACCTCGTCTTCCGCCATACCCCGGCTGGTGATCGCCGGAGTGCCCAATCGCAGCCCACTAGTCACTCTGGGAGGCTGTGGGTCGAAGGGAATTGCGTTCTTGTTGGCGATGATCCCCACCGACTCCAGCGCCCTCTCGGCCTGTTGCCCGGTGATGCCCAATGGGGTCACGTCCACCAGCACCATGTGGTTATCGGTGCCTCCGGAAACCAGTCTCGTCCCGGCCTCGGAGAGTTCCGACGCCAGAACCTTACAGTTGGCCACCACCTGGTGGGCGTAACGGGAGAATTCCGGTTTGAGCGCCTGGCCGAAACAGACCGCTTTCCCGGCGATGGCCTGCATCAGCGGTCCTCCTTGGGTGAACGGGAACACGGCGAAGTCAATCTTTTTAGCCAAGTCTTCGTCGCAAAGGATGAATCCGCCCCTGGGCCCGCGCAGGCTCTTCTGGGTGGTTGACGTCACTATGTTGGCGTGGGGAAACGGCGATGGGTGCGCTCCGCCGGCCACCAATCCTGCGATGTGGGCCATGTCCACCATCAGCAAGGCGCCAACGCTATCGGCGATGGCCCGGAAGCGGGCGAAGTCCAACACACGGGGATAGGCACTGCAGCCGGCGACGATCAATTTGGGCTTGTGCTCTTTGGCCAATCGCTCAATCTCGTCGTAGTCGATGGTCTCGGTTCCTTTGTCCAAGCCGTAGGGGATGAAGTTGTAGACCTTCCCCGAGAAGTTCACACTGGCCCCGTGGGTCAGGTGGCCACCGTGGTCCAGTTGCATGCCCAGGACGGTGTCTCCCTGGCCTAGAACGGCAAAATAAGCGGCCATGTTGGCCTGGGCGCCGCTGTGGGGCTGCACATTGGCATGTTCGGCGCCGAAGAGCTCTTTCACACGGCTGATGGCCAGGCTTTCTACTATGTCAGCGTTCTCGCAGCCGCCGTAATAGCGTCGGCCGGGATAGCCCTCGGCGTATTTATTGCTGATCACGCTGGAGCCAGGTTCAAGGACGGCTTTGCTGGCGTAGTTCTCAGATGCAATCAGGACGATGCACTCGCGCTGGCGCTGGTCTTCCAACTCCAAGGCATGGGCTACATCGGGGTCTTCGTCGAATAAGACGGACATAGGTGTCTCCAATGAGGCGATTGGTTAATGGGAAAATCAGTGGGAATTTAGCAGGTTATGTCTGCTATATGACGTGGAGTTCCAGTAACGTTTCACGCCCCACCGGTGCGGGATCACGAGAGTAGTGTACGATGAGGTTTCAGGCGTGTCAACGGAGTTTTTTCAGACTATTTGCGACGAGCAATCCAGTCATTTAAAATAACCGCCGAAGCAACTCGTACGATTTGGAGATTCACGCATTTATGTCAACCGATTCAGGTCACCCGGACATGCCCAGTTCGATAGAGCGGATGCTGCGTCCGGAGCGGGTTGAAACACTTGATCCATTCCGTGTGTTGAGCCATTGTCCGGCGACACCCAGAGATACCATAGCTGACATTGGCTGCGGGCCCGGTTATTTCACGCTGCCCTTAGCCAAGTTCTTGATCCACGGCAAGGTCTACGCCTTGGACACTTCCGACGAGATGATTGAAGCTTGTCAGGGGCGATTGGACACGGCCCGCATGGGCAACGTCGAAGTTCTGAAATGCGAGGAATACGAATTTCCGGTTGAAGCCGCCTCCTTGGACGGGATATTTATTGCATTCGTTGTCCACCACCCTGAAGACCGGGTGCGGTTTCTGAAGGCCGCGAAGGATATGCTGATGCCTGGCGGCTGGTGCTACATCCTCGAGTGGCATAAGAAAGAAACAGAGTCAGGCCCGCCCCAGAGGGCGCGTATCACGCCTAAGGAATTGCGCCAGATCGGCGCTGACGCAGGGTTCAAGTACCAGAGCCACGGGGACGTCAACGAAGAGAACTACATGATGACCCTGATCAACAGCCGAGTTTAGCGGGTCATTAAAAAACTCCGGCCTGACTGGCTGGGAATGCCCCCATCCTAACCTTCCCTCGGTACGGGGAAAGGGAATTTCCCCTCTCCAAATCAACCCCAGGATCTAGCATCCTGTCACCCCGGCTGGAACGAGGGGTCTCATCGCTTGGATTTAACGTCGTTTCAGCATCTAACGAGATCCCTCGTCGTCCTACGGCGTTCTTCGGAAAGACAGTGGAGTAGTGGCGCCCGAATCAGGAGGTCGGTATCACCGGCAGCAGGGCGTAGGACGGCCTGTTGTTGTCGTGGTAGACGCTGTTGAGGGCCGTGATTCTTACTGCCGATGTTCCAGGGTTCTTTCCGGTGTTTCCATTCACATCGAATCTGGGGAAGTTGCTGGACGAGATATCCAGCCTGATTCGGTGTCCCTCCACAAAAAGATTTGAGATGGGCAGCAAGCTCAACTCAACCTGGTAGACCTCGCCAGGCGCCATTAACTCGGTCCGCTCCCACGAGTCCCGGAACTTCACCCGCAGGATGCCGTCGGTCAGGTTCAGAGCGTATCCCTCCGGATAGTCCTCAGAAGGAGGATAGACATCTATCAGTTTGGCGGTGAAGTCTGTGTCCACGGCGCTGGAAGAGATCCAAAGTTGGACCGACACCGGCCCTGTAATCTCCGTGTCTTCTGCCAACAATTCAGTCTGAAAGGCCAGCACATCCGGGCGGGAGGCCAGCGGTAGATAGGGCTGTTTGGACCCCACAAATTCTTCCGATTCCCTCTGGTCAAAGCCGCCCGCCGCCATCACCGGCTGTCCCGAGGAGATGTTTCCACCAACCGTTGGCACCGGGTTATTTGGGTCAAACAGATACTCGTCAGGCGAGCTGGGGCTCTCCGGAAGCTGGGTGGACAGTCCGCCGCCGGGATGCAGGTAGAACGGCGTTTTCACGGCGCGGGCCAGAGGCCATTCGTCCTCGTTCCGCCATCGGCCACCATGGTCCAGGCGCTGTTGAGAGTTCGTGCGGCCCGAGCCGCCGCCCATTACAAACAACTTTACCGGCGCATCGTCTTCCAAGCCATTTTGTTCGTCTTTGAGCCAGCGATCGAAGAACCGGAGCCGCAGGTGGTTAAAGTCCTCCGCAAGATTGTTGTCGATCGTTGCCTGTTCGCCGAAATCGACGTTCCCGGAATGGGTCAGCGTGCGGGCGCCGTGGGTCCAGGGGCCCATCAGCAAAGTGACCGGGCCTTTCTTCGCACTGGAAAGCGCCAAGAAATTATCGGTGGCCGTCCTGGAATAAGGGTCGTACCAGGCGCTCATATGCACCTGAGGCACGTCGGAAAACACATCGTAGTATTCCTCAGCGCAGAGGCCGATCTGCTTCCAGTAGTTGTCGAAGTTTTCCCTAGTCCAGATATCCAGCAGATAGTCTTCGTAGTCGGGCGTCCACTGCAGGGGCGAGTGTCCCTTCTTCCAGGGCAGCCGGTTGAACCAGCCAAAGATGTCCTGGGCTTCGAGCGCCGCCTTGACTGTCTTCGGGAGTGCATTGGCTTTCCGACTTTCGACGGCCTCTTTGTAGGCCCAGGTCAATTGCCGGAGTTCAAAGGCGCCACCGTTGCGGCAGGCGTTGAGGAAGGCGTTGGAGAACCCACCCGAATCCAGCCACATACAGCCCAGGTTCGGGGGGTTCAGGCACGCCGCCGCCGCTTGAGTGTGCGCCGAGTAGGACAGACCATAGGTGCCGACCTTGCCACCGTGCCAGGGCTGCTGCGCCAACCAAGCCAGTGTATCGAACCCGTCCTCGCCCTCATCGATGTACTTGGTGAACTCGCCCTCGGATTCGTAACGTGCCCGGCAGTCTTGTACCACCGTAACATAGCCGTGAGAGGTGAAGAACATCGCTTCCTGAACTAGGTCTGGCCTCGTTTTGCTGTAAGGCGTACGCTGGAGCAGGACCGGAAAAGCCGCGTCGATGGGAGCCCCTGCTTCGGCGGGACGGTAGACATCGGACGCCAGGAGTACGCCGTCGCGCATGGCGGCTATGACGTTGGATTCGGTATGGACTTCGTTCAGCAGGCCGGGCATGAGTTGGCTCCTGGTTGGTTACGAGGTGGGACGGCCAATTCAATTCTATGGGCGCTCCTGTTCTGCCGCAACCAAGCGTATAAAGCAGCCAGATTATGTTGACACGAAATAGGCGTCAACCTATAGTAATGTGGGCGGGGCGGGCTATTTCGTGCACGCCTGTTCCGTGACTGATCAACAATTCACTGATAATCGCATTCAATACCCGTGGAGGTTCCCCTTTTGGCAGAAAATTATGACGTCTTGATCGTCGGCGGAGGCGTGGCAGGAATGACCGCCGGCATGTACGCCGCCAATTATGGACTGCGGACGGGCATCGTCGAGCGGATGATGGGTGGGGCGTCCATCATCAACATCGAGAAGATCGACAACTTCCCCGGCTTCCCGGAGGGTATCTCCGGGGCCGAGTTGGGTCCGGCGGTGCAGGAACAGGCCATGAACGCCGGCGCTGATTTCATCATGGGCGAAACCACCAAGGTCGCCAAGGACGGCGACTACCGGGTGGTCTCAAGCGACGCCGGAGAACTCCGGGGCAAGACAGTGATCATCGCGGCCGGCTCCACCCTCCGGCAGTTAGGCATACCCGGGGAGGAGGAGTTTTTCGGCCGGGGAGTCTCTCAGTGCGCCACCTGCGACGGGCCTTTATACATGAACCAAGTCGTTGCCGTGGTCGGTGGAGGGGACTCAGCTGCCGACGAGGCTTTGACTCTGACCGAGTACGCCGAGCGTGTTTTATTGGTCCATCGCCGCGACTATTTTAAGGCGCAAAAGTCCCTCGTCGACCGGGTCAGCGACAACCGCAAGATCGAAGTCGTCTGGAACACGGTCATCGAAGAGGTCCTAGGACCGGACACCGTCTCCGGGATCCGGATGCGCAATACTGTGACCAACTTAGAGAACGTCATGGAGCTTTCCGGGCTGTTCGTTTACGTCGGTCTCGAGCCCAATTCCAGTATAGTGGACGGGCTGTTGAAGGCCGACAACGCCGGCCATATCCCGACGAGTGTCTCCATGGAGACCGCGGTGCCCGGCGTCTATGTGATCGGGGACCTACGGCAGAACTCCTCATCCCAGTTGGTCTCCGCCGCCGGCGATGGCGCCACAGCCGCCATCGCGGCCTACAAGTACATCTCGGCAATGAACTGGAACTAGAAGGGGGTAATATGGACCTGGTTGACGAGCAACTTCAGAACAGCAAGACTATCGCGGTGGTCGGCCTGTCCGGCGACCCAGACCGGATCAGCTACCGTGTCACCCGGTACATGCAAGAACAGGGCTACCGGATTATCCCGGTCAATCCCATGATTGAAGAAGTGCTGGGCGAGAAGAGTTACCCTGACCTCCAGTCAGTCCCAGATTCAATCGATATGGTCAACATATTCCGGCGTTCTGAATTGGTGGCGCCGGTGGTGGAGCAGGCCATCGAGATCGGCGTAAAATACATCTGGATGCAGGACGGCGTGGTAAACCCGGAGTGGGCCGCGAAGGCAGAGGCCGCCGGCATCCCGGTGATCATGGACGATTGAACCCTCCGCCAACACCGCCGCCGGTCTGGTGGCCAACAGGCAGAGGTCCACGGAAGCTAGGATCAGGGTGAGCTAAGCCGGTCCGCCTGGGCATCTATCATACCTAATAGGCGATTTTATGTTGGAATTATTATAATTCTTGGCCAGTAGTGGGCGAGACTGAGCCATGTCGATTTGTTCCGGCGTTCCCTCTGGATGGGCTCTCGTAACCCTGACCACCGGCGAGGAGACAATGTCGAAATGGGGCATGGCCATCACCTTCCGATTGAACTCTAATGAGGCAGCATTGCAGTGACTACACAGGACGAACTTGGCACGAAGTTAAAAACTTTGGGGATACGGCTTACGCCGCAACGGTTGGCCATCGCGGAAGTGGTGGTTAACTCTGGGGACCACCCTTCAGTGAAAGAGATCTTCGGGCGGGTGAAAGAGTTCTTCCCCTATGTGACGCTGGCCACGGTTTACTCCACGTTGACAGTATTGGAGCAGGCTGGAATTGTGCGTGAATTGCCCTTCCAGAAGCAGTCACGGTACGACGCCAACCTTTCTCCCCATGCCAACCTGGTCTGTGTCGGCTGCGGCAGCGTGCATGACGCCGACGTGGGACAAGGCATGGTGTCCGAATTGCGTGAACGGCTGGAAGAATCCTCAGATTTCCTGTTCACCGGTCAGCGTGTTGACTTCTATGGCTGGTGCCCCAACTGCGCCCATCTCCGCGACCATCGGTCAGACTCGTCTGGCGGGTAGGCAAGGACCGAACTTCAAAGCGTAGGGGCACGGCGTTGCCGTGCCCCTACGCTTTTCTTGGACCGATTTTCTAATTCGGCGATCGATTCCGATGCCGAATGGTATTAATCCCCCCTATACCCGCGATTCCTCTGCTGTTTCTCCAGGTAGTTACGGATCATCAGAGGCAGTCGCGCCTTCACCCACCGCGCTAGCCACCTGTTTGTTTGGTGCTGACTCCGCGGCCGTCACTGGCGGCGAACACTCCCTCCATGCTAGTCTCCATGATTCGACTGGTGGTGATAAAGCCCCACTTGTCGGCCTCAACGATATCTTTGACGAAAGCGGTATTGGGGTCCAGCCCGATGTATATGAACGCGGCTGCCGGGAATAGTTCTTCTTTTCACCGATTTTCCGATCCTAGACGATTATCGACTCCAAGTGGCCTTTTCCTTTGAATTTCTGGACTGCCTTGCCAAGCATTATCTCCATATTTGGGTGCCTCTCGGCCTTCTCCCACAGTATCTGGCTGGCCCCTATCT
>VFHF01000312.1 GCA_009392095.1 SAR202 cluster bacterium | reverse complement strand
TCCGCTACCCTCACCCCGTTGGTCCAGAAATACCGAACCGGATATGCTGAGGGGCCGGTAATCATCCTGTAAAAAGCCCTCTATCACCGCCGCCTGCTCGTCGGCAACAAGCACTGCGTTCAAAGCTACGTGGTTCTGCACCTTGAAGCGCATGAGCAACAACTCATGGCCTTCTTTGGCCGGCTGTAAGCGCCACTTGCGAATCACTTGATCCGGGTCAATCGTCGAATAACGAAGTTCATCGGACCGTTCCATCTGCAGCACGCTCAAATGCAGGATACGGCCTCCATAATTTTGGCCCAGGGATGAGGATGCGTCGGTGCATGCCGCGAAGGATACGGGCATCAGGATTAAGGCGAGCCAGAAAATCAAGCGCTTAGAAATCAAGCCGGTACTCCGAGCAGTAAAAGATATGGTCAATGTGATTTTACGCAAATGTTCTCAGGGAGGATTCTCCGCCACGAAAACCAGCGTATCTACGGGCCGGCGGTGGCCAGACTGGGCAACTGGCGCAAACGCTGGACCAGATCCACCAAAACGCCCAGGAGGTAATCAACTTCTTCATCAGTATTATCGCGGCCCAACGTCAGCCGGAGGCTCCCACGGGCGGTCTCGGCCGATTGGCCCAAAGCCAAGAGAACGTGCGAAGGCTCCAATGAACCTGAGCTGCAAGCGCTGCCGCTGGAGGCAGCGATTCCAGCCACGTCCAGACCCAGCAATATCGGCTCGCCTTCCACTCCCGTAAATGAGAAGTTGGCGTTGTTCGGTAACCTCTCGGTGGCGTGGCCGTTTAGGCGGGTTCCAGGTATCTGTTCCAGTACCGAACCGATGATCCGATCCCTGAGCGCGGAGCAGCGTTGGCCGGTTTCATCACGGATCGCGTTGGCCGATTCCAGGGCCAGGGACAAACCGACGATTCCCGGTATGTTCTCCGTCCCCGACCGGCGTTCCCTTTCTTGTCCCCCGCCATGGATCAGCGGCAGGTAGGGGGTGCCCCGCTTTATGTAAAGCACACCAGTGCCCTTGGGGCCGTGGAACTTGTGTCCGGATAAGCTGAGTAGGTCAACGCCCAGGCTGGCCACGTCTAGGTCAAGATATCCGGCGGCTTGCACGGCATCAGTATGGAACACGATTGTCCGGGACAACTCACCAGCGCGTTTCTTGATGGACCTGTCGATCTCAGAGAGTGGATTGATGGTCCCGATCTCGTTGTTGCCGTACATGATGGTGACCAGGGTTGTCCGCTCGTTGATAGCGTTGTAGACCGACTCCGGTTGCACCATACCCTCGGCGTCCACGGGCAGATAGGTGACCTCAAAGCCTTGTGACTCCAGGTATTGGCAGGCGTGCAACACTGCGTGGTGCTCCACGCTGGAAGTTATGATGTGGTTCCCAGTCTCATGGAGTGCCGTGGCCACACCGTGAATGGCGGCGTTGTCCGACTCTGTCCCACCGCCGGTGAAGACAACCTCTCGTGGGCGGCAGTTGAGTACTCCGGCCACCCGTTCCCGAGCCTCGTCCAAAGCGTAACGGGCCTCTTGGCCCACCGTGTGGAGACTGGATGGGTTGCCAAAGTGTTGACTGAAGTATGGAATCATCGCCTCAAGGACCTTGGCGTCCAAGGGCGTCGTGCCTGCATGGTCTAGGTAAACTGTGCCTTCAACCGTCATCTTTATCCGTATCTGCATAGGCCACAAAGGCCGCGATTCGCTGGTGAAGCCATTTTAGCATAGCCGGCCTTGCTCAGCTTGAGGATAGAGAGACCATGCCGCCTGCGGTCACGCGTTCCTACTCGGGGAAACTCCGCCTTGCCGTCGAGAACAAGAACATACCCACAAGCCCAAGCCAAATGCCATCCACCGGCTCCAGGAAGACCGCCAGCAGCAATCCGCCCAGGACCACGGCCACTCCTACGGCCTGGCCCATGCCCGCAGCGATCCGCGTCGCCCGTCGGTGGTCTCCGGTGATGCCCCATATCCCTGCCCGCAGCAGACGGCCTCCATCCAAAGGATAGCCCGGCACCAGGTTGAACACGCCCAGGCTCAGGTTGGTCCATGCCAGAAGCACCAGAACCACCTCAAGGGAAGAATCTCCTCTACCCAGCAGGTACCAGACCCCGCCTAGAATCACCGCAAGGGCGATGCTCATCAACGGGCCGACGAGGGCTACTACGAACTCGATTATTGGACGACTCGGCTCCCGGTCCAGTCGTGAGACTCCGCCGAATATGAAGAGAGTGATACCGCGGACCGGGATACCTTTGCTCAGCGCCATCACACTGTGGCTGAGTTCATGGGCCAATACCGAGAGAAAGAACAAGACCACGGTGATAGATGCGACGGTCCACCGTTGGGCCACCGGCCAGCGCAGCCTGGAGTCGTCGAACTGCCCGGCAAGGAGATAGGTGAGCAGCAGGAATACAAGAATCCAACTGATGTTGATCTCGATGGGGATGCCTAGGATCCGGCCTATCCGCAGTGTTGCGCCCATCTATCAATTACCCGCTATAGCCCGGCGGTCCGATTTCTTTTAGTTAACTCGGAACCAGCATCTCACATCGACCTGTAAGGCCGCTATAGCCGACTGGCCCACAGCCAGACCATGGGAAGTACTTAGGGCAAGCCGTTTCTTTTACCGCAGGCCAAGGCAACCAGCTTGTAGACCAGTTTGGCGGCGGTGTAGGAACAGGCAGGTGGCCCGTCTGCCGGAGCGAGTTCGCAGACGTCGAAGCCCACGATGCGCCGGGACTCGGCGACTTTGCTCAGCAATGACACCAATTGATGCCAGGTCATCCCCCCTGGCTCCGGGGTGCCCACGGCGGGCATCAGTGCTGGGTCCAAAACGTCTAGGTCCACGCTCACATACACGGTGTCGCTCAGGGTATCCAAAACACTATCGGGTGAACTATTCGGGTCCCAATACCACACCGGAATATCATTCTTCCGAATGAAATCGTGCTCTTCTGGGCATAGGCTGCGAATTCCAGCCAAGGTTACCGGGCAGCGCTCATAGGCCCGCCGGGCGGCGGACGCGTGGCCAAATGGCGTCCCCATATACTCGTCCCGCAGGTCGGCATGGGCGTCCAGATACAACACTGAAAGGGATGGATAGGCTTCCATATGGGCCTGGACCGAGCCGATGGTAATAGAATGCTCACCACCCAGCAGTCCGACGGTTTTTCCTTCCTTCAGATAACTGGCCACAACATCCTTGATCCTATCAGTCATAGGGCCCGGGCCAGCCATGTGGGGTTCCACGGCGCCGGTGGTGTGTATACCGATCTCGGAGACATCCAGTTCAAGCTCAAAATCGTAATCTTCAAGGCCGTAGGACGCCATGATCATTGCCTCTGGCCCGTCGCGGGAGCCGCTCCGGAAAGAGGTTGTGCTGTCGTATGGGACGGGGATGAGGGCCACCTGGGCGGCGGCGAGGGAGGATTGTTCTTGGGGGAGGGCGAGGAAGTTGTGCGGTATCAGAAAAGAGGCGGGCTCCGGTCGGGATTCAGGCCCGGTCTCAGTCAAAATACTGGCCCGGTCCCCCGGCTTCTAGAACAGAGCGTTGTTGTTGCGATTCAGCGAACCCCTGGCGCTCGTCCAGCCATTCAAGGCCACGGTCCAGCAGCCAGGTCTTCACCTCGGTCAGGCCGAACAATTCCTTGACGTCTTCCAATGCCAGCTCGTGGTTGAAGGGCTGGCAGGAGAATATGTCGATGTTGATGTAATCTTTGCGGGGAAAGGTATGGATGCTGATATGGCTTTCGGCGATAATCACGAATCCAGACACCCCCGAGTCTTCGCTCTTGGGGGCTTCATACCTCAGCACGTTGGGCTCGGTTATGCGGGTCATGTCCAAGGATTCTGGATAATCGTACAAGAAGTTGCGGACCAAGTCCTCGTCCCACATCTTGTCGATATCTCCGCCGTAACCGTCGATGACCAGGTGCATCCAACCTCCGGGTAATTACGCAATGGATAGCCTAAAAAACGAATTCGCGCTCCTTGGCAAATTCAGTTGTATAGAATATCATCACTTGTGGTCAAGCACAAACAGGCAAAATCGGCCCGCTCAGTCGGGCTCATAGACGTGAAATAGTTTGCAGCCCGAAATGATGATCCAGGCCGAGGGCCTGACCCACTACTACGGACCATATCCCGCGATACAAGACGTCAATTTCGGCGTTAGAAAGGGCGAGATTCTTGGTTTCCTTGGCCCCAATGGCGCAGGAAAGACTACAACCATGCGCATCATCACGGGCTTTATGCCTCCGACCCACGGCACCGTGACGCTAGACGGCTACGACGTGGTGGAGCAGTCATTGGAAGCCCGACGCCGGGTGGGTTATCTCCCGGAGACTGTGCCGTTGTACACCGATATGTCGGTCAACGGCTACCTAAGGTACATGGGCACCTTGAGGGGCATGCCTCCCAAGTCCATCAAATCGCGCCTGAGCGACGTTGTAGACGTGTGCCGGCTGGGCGATTACCGCAAGACACAAATAGGAAAGCTCTCCAAGGGATTCCGGCAGCGCGTGGGCATCGCCCAAGCTATCCTGCACGAACCCCAAGTGCTAGTGCTAGACGAACCCACCATCGGCATCGACCCGATCCAGGTGGTGGAAACCCGGCGGCTAATCAAAGAATTGGGCAACGACCAGACGGTGGTCCTGAGCAGCCATATCCTTCCCGAAGTTAGTATGCTCTGCGACCGGGTTTTGATCATCAACGAAGGCCGCATCGTGGCTGAAGACACCCCGAAGAACCTGGCCGAAGACCTCCAAGGCGTCGAACGTCTTGAGGTGGAGGTCGGCGGGCCGGCTGCGGAGGTGCTGCCGGTGCTGAAAGGCATCCGAGGCGTGAACGACGTCACCCACGTCAATAATGACGGTCGTCATACCTACACCATACAGGCCCAGGCTGGGAAAGACCTGCGGGACGCTATCTCCCAGGCAGTCATCACCAACGGCTGGAGTCTTAGGGGTCTGCAGATGATTGGAATGAGCCTGGAAGACATATTCCTCAGCCTCACGACCCATGAGGAGCTGTAGGTATGCGGACGGCCCAGGCTGTAGCCTGGAAAGAGATCCAGATCTATTTCAGCAGCCCCACAGCTTACATCGTTGGCCTGATCTTTCTGGCATTGACCGGGTTCTTCTTCACCCAGGACCTGGGCGACCCATTTCCCGAAGCCACGTTAGTTCCCTTCTTTGACGGCGCCATAGTCATATTCATTCTGTTGGCGCCGGCGCTCACCATGCGTCTGCTGGCCGAAGAGAGCAAGCTGGGCACCATTGAGCTGTTGTTGACCTCACCGGTCCGCGACTGGGAGATCATAGCGGGCAAGTACATTGCCAGCCTGACCTTCTTCTTAGTGTTGGTGGCGCTGTCTTTCTTCTACGCGATATTGCTCTTCGTTTACGCCAGTCCCGACCCTGGCCCAATCTACGCCGGATACCTTGGGTTTATCCTCTATGGCTCGGCGGCCTTAGCGGTCGGACTACTCACCTCAACCATGTCCAATAACCAGATCGTGTCCGCGGTCGTCGCCATGGGTATCCTGCTGGCTCTGTTCTTCGCTGACCGGGCGTTCGGTTCCGTCAGCGGCCTCGCTGGCGAGATCATCGGCGAAATGGGCATTCGCGGCCACTTCGATGACTTCTCCCGAGGTG
>VFHF01000311.1 GCA_009392095.1 SAR202 cluster bacterium | reverse complement strand
GCCATCAGGTCAGTATGCATGGAAGCCTGCAGATCCGCCAGGTGTTCCTCTATGTAACTTATTGTGTGCGGGACAATGTCCGGTGGCAGGCCGACACCACTGGCCCGGCCCACGGCGTCAATCTCGGACAAACAGTCCACGACGACCTTGCGCCAGTGGGGTTGGGGCATCAACTCGGCCAGGGTGGTCCGTGCCATGGACGTGACGCCAGCCATGGTGGCGATGAACAAAAACTTCTCCCATTGGCCAACTCTAATGTCAAGCAAGACTTCGGCCGGCACTCCGGATTCAAGGAACGTATCCCGGATTGCTAGACAGCGCGGCGATTCTACCCCGTCGGTCTCGCCCAAAATGATCCGCACTAAACTTCCGGTCTGCCGCACCTTTCCCGGCCCCAACATACCTGCCTCGATGAACGCCGCTCCGGGGAGCACCGTTGATTCACCGAGCGCTTTTGCCGCCGTCAGGTAGCTATCGACTCCATTCTGGAGGCATAGCACTGTGGTCTCGGGTCCAATCAGAGGGTGAATCAAGGGGATGGCCGTTTCGTTCTGGTAGGTCTTCACGCAGAGCAGCACCAGGTCAACATGACGAATCTCCGAAGGATCGTCGGTCGCTTGGCATTTAACGGTGAATTCCTCTTGGTCCCGGACCACGTTAAGTCCGTTGGACCTGATGGCCTCCAGGTGGGCCCCACGGGCGATTAGCGACACATCGTGCCCGCCACGGGCCAGCATCCCACCAAAATAACCGCCGGTGCTACCCGCTCCCATGACCGCGATCCGCATTCTGTTGGCCCTCCGCATCCATAGGTTGCATCCGCAACATTACTCGAATCTCCAAGCAAGGCGCAACACGTTCTTCGTAGAGGCCTTTCCCGTCTGTTCTTGACGCTTGTGGGTTTTGTCCGTATTCTTTTGTTGGCATCGCTCCAGAGCGTATGCGACCTGATGGCAGGAGTGGAAAATGACCCAGCAACAACAGTCTTCGCCACCGATTCCGGCCCCTGAGCCCCAACCGGAATCCGACTTCTACTGGGAAAAATGCAAAGAGGAAGAATTGTGGCTGCGCCACTGCAAATCCTGCGATTCCACCTACTTCTACCCAAGGGACATTTGCCCCGATTGTTTCTCCCGGGACACCGATTGGATACAGAGCAACGGAAAAGGTATCATCCACACCTTTTCCATCGTCCACCGCGGGCCAACTCCTCCATTCCGAGATAAGGCCCCGTATGTCCCGGTGATAGTTGAGTTGGAAGAAGGCCCCCGTATGCCCAGCAACCTGGTCATCGCGGATCCAGACCCGGCCAACATCAAGATTGGCATGGCAGTTGAAGTGGTATTCGAAGCCCTCAACGACACCATCACCCTCCCTAAATTCCGGCTGGCCTCTTAAGTGACCGTTGAATCGGCCGGTGAGGCAACGGCCTAATTATGGCTGCCACAGGTGAACTTCGAGGTACAGTAGCCATCGTGACCGGCGGCAGCCGAGGCATCGGAAGGGCCATGTCGCTAGCGTTTGCCGCCGCCGGGGCACAGGTCGTAGTAGCATCGCGGACCGAGAACGAACCACCCCCGGACTCCCCCTTCATCAAGTACGGTTCCGGCACCATCAACGATACGGCTCGCCAGATCGCTGCGGCTGGTGGTGAAGCCCTGGCCGTCCCTTGCGACGTGACCAAGTCGGAGGACCTACGGAACCTGGCAGACCGGACAGTTAAGCACTTTGGGCGCATCGACATTGTGGTTTCCAATGCTGGGGTTGACTGCGAATCCCCGGTTGTGGACCTGGAGGAAGACCTGCTGGACCGTTGCCTCACCGTGAACATTCGCGGTCCAATCTTGCTATGCAGGTACGTCCTTCCGGCCATGATCGAGCAGAAAAGCGGCGGCTCCATCTTCTGCATCACCTCCGGCGCTTCCTTGGGCTACCGTGAAGGCCGAGTGGGCTATTCCATGAGCAAGGCCGCCCTAGACCGAGCCTTCCTGAGCATTGCCGAAGAAGTGCGAGAGCACGACATCGCCGTCAATGTGCTCAGTCCCGGACGTGTAGACACTTGGATGAACCGCCACGGCGACTGGCCCGGGACCGGCCATATACCGATGGAGCAACCAGATTCCATCAATCAAGCGGCTGTTTGGCTAGCCGCCCAGAAAGCGTCCACCTTCACTGGGCAAAGGGTGGAAAGGGCCGAATTCGGCACCGAATGGGGACCCGGCATTGTAGTTCCGGTCCCGTAATCAGACTAAATAGACCAAGGGAGAATCGAAATGACCACACCACGCAGCATCATGCAGGAAGTCTCGCCCAAACTGGCAGAGATGACCGTCGACGTCTTATTCGGGGACATCTGGGAGCGCCCTGAATTGTCCAAGCGTGACCGCAGCTTGATCACTGTGGCCAACCTGGTGGCCCTCTACCGGACCGACCAACTTAAGGGCCACATCGGCCGGGCATTGGACAATGGAGTAACCAGAGATGAGATCAGCGAAGTGATCCTCCACACCACCTTCTACGCCGGCTGGCCGACAGGCGCCAATGCCGCCCGGGTAGCAAAAGAAGTATTCGACGAACGGGGTATCTAGCAGGACGAAACTCCGACGATTATTCGTATCTCAGCCTAAAGAGGGACCATAATGCCTAAGATGACCGGGGCCAAATATTTGGCCGACACCCTAAAAGCCTACGGAGTCACCCATGTGTTCTTCGTGCCGGCGGTGCTCCGCAAATCCTTGGCCGAAATGGACATGGTGGGGATCAAACGGGTGGTGACCCACGGCGAGAAAGCTGCTGCCTACATGGCCGACGGTTACGCCAGGGCGTCCAATAAGGTAGGGGTCTGCATGGCCCAGTCGGTAGGCGCTGTCAACCTGGCAGCCGGGTTGCAAGACGCGTACTTGGGCCTGTCCCCTGTGCTGGCTCTGACCGGCCACAAATCAAATCTGCAGCAGAACCGCAACGCCTACCAGGAGATCGAGCACTCCAAGCCTTTCGCTTCGACGACTAAATTCAGCGCAGTGGTCGATTCGGTCAACGAGCTTCCAGGGTTGTTGCGGCAGGCGTTCCGTGAAGCTACCACCGGCGCGCCGGCCCCGGTGCACTTGGACTTCGAAGGGATCAGCGGCAACGTCGTGGAAGACGGCGAGGCCGACTTGGAGATACTGCTGGAAGAGTCGTTCACCCAGCGGCCTGCCTTCCGACCGGAACCCGAGCCCGAGAAAGTCCGCGAAGCCGCCCAGGTGCTGGCAAATGCCCAGCGGCCGGTCATCGTGGCCGGCGGCGGCGTGACATCATCCGGGGCCCAGCAAGAGCTGGTTGAACTGGCCGAACTGTTGAACATACCGGTGGCTACCTCCCTCAACGCAAAGGGCGCGATTCCTGATAATCACCCTCTGGCCGTGGGAGTCGTGGGATCTTATTCCCGATGGTGCGCCAACCGGGTGGTTCACGAAGCTGACTTGGTCCTATACATCGGCAGCCACACCGGCAGCCAAGTGACCAACGAATGGCGTGTGCCAGCCATGGGAACGCCGGTAATCCAGATCGACATAGACCCATCGGAATTGGGCCGAACCTATTCGGCTCAGGTGGCTTTGCAGGGCGACGCCAAAGCCAGCGTTCGCCGCCTAATCGAGGCTTCTGAACCGGTCGGCGAGCGGTCTGCTTGGGTGTCCAGGGCACAGGAGTTGGTTAAAGAATGGCGGGAAGAAGTGGCCCCTTTGGCTAATTCGGACGCGGTTCCCATCATCCCCCAAAGACTTTGTACTGAGATCACCAACTGGCTACCTTCAGACGCCATGCTGGTCGCCGATACGGGACACGCCGGGATCTGGACCGGTTCTATGATCGACATGAACGAATCCACCCAGGGTTACATCCGCTGCGCCGGATCTCTCGGCTGGGGCCTTTCCGCGGCTATCGGCGCTAAGGCCGCTCTGCCCGACCGCCCAGTGGTCTGCTTCAGCGGCGACGGCGGGTTCTGGTATCACATCGCCGAGTTGGAGACGGCCGTCAGGAATAACATTCCGGTGGTCACGGTGGTCAATAACAACCATGCGCTGTCGCAAGACAAACGGGGCGACGAAAGGGCCTATGAAGGAATAGAAGGCGGCTCGCCCGGAGACCTGTGGCAGTTCACCGATATCGACCTCTCCAAGGTCGCCGAGTCCATGGGGGCCTTCGGAATCAGGGTTGAAAAACCCGGCGACATCCAGAGCGCCATTGAACAGGCAATCGCGTCTGGACGGCCGGCGGTGGTGGATGTAGTAACGGACCAGTTCAACAGCGAGGCGCCGGTCCCGTGGGCGCCGTAGAAACTGTCAGTTAACAGCGATCAGCAGGTAGTAAAATACCGCCGTTTTTACCGGCGGTATTTTTTGTTAGATCTTATTGATCAAAGTTAGGAACTCTTTGGCGGCTTCGTAGTTGCGGGCCCCGCCGCGTTTGATGGGAGGCATGAGGTAGACGTTGTTGAGGCGGGCCTTTTGAAATTCTTGGTAAAGCTCCAGGGCGATATCGACTCCGGAGCGGCCGCCTTCCAGATCGGCCCGGACCGACTCTGGCACAGAGCTGAATAGGACCCCATCTTGCTCCAATATCTGCAGGCCGAAGTAGATGGGCAGGGTCCCAGCTTTGCCGGCGTGATATGCGTAGGACTCTCGGTACCGGGCTACGTGATCCACATTGAAAATCGGCTGAGTGATTAGAAACTCGGCCCCTGCCTGCACTTTTCGCACCGCAAGTTGGGCTTCTTCTTCGATGCCCCTGCCCAGGTCGACGGCCCCGCCGATGCAGAAATCCGAGGGTACCCGTAATTCCGCTTCTTTGAAATCCTGGCCCTGGTTCATCTGGGCGATGGCCGAGATCAGGCCGGTGGAATGGTAGTCATTAACGGTGGCCACTCTTGTCCGG
>VFHF01000310.1 GCA_009392095.1 SAR202 cluster bacterium | reverse complement strand
GAACACCGATATTTCAGCTATTTTCGCGGCTCAATTTCCTCTTGAAATGGAGCGGCCATTTGCCGAAAATTCGCAGTTTTCGATCCACAATATTCCGCTGATTTCTATTGACTTCGCCCAAAAGCCGGAAGTAGAATTCGCATACTACGTTTTGTAGCTCGGTGAACACCAACCACATCATGTTGTGGTATATGACATAACTCGAACCCCAATATGTGGTATGTTGTAGGTGGTGTTGCAAACGGAAGACCGCTGCCGAAATGTGTTGTTATTGGCCTGCCTGGACTGACAATTCTGTGGCGAAAACCCGGCCCACCAATGCTACAAATAACGGACAGCTTGGGGCAGGTTTGACCCCCTGTCTGATGCCCTTCGATATTCAAAGAGGAAAATCGAAATGACCGCCACTCATAGAGAATCTGAAACCGTAACAGATCTAGATATTCAGGAAAGACGCCGACGAATCTCAACGGCTCTGGAAACCGCTGGAATAGCCCAACAGACCAATGAACGGTCCACGGAATTAACCACCAACGCCAGCGTGGTGCTGGAGAGGCGTTACCTCTCCAAGGACCGAGAAGGCAACATCCTTGAAGACTCGGTAGGCATGTTCCGCCGGGTGGCTAAGAACCTCTCAGAGGCGGACAAGATTTACGGCGCCACCGAGAAAGAACGGAAGGCCACCGAGGACAAGTTCTTCATGGCGATGCGTCGTCTGGAACTTCTGCCTAATTCCCCGACCCTGATGAATGCCGGGCGGGAACTACAGCAGCTTTCTGCGTGTTTCGTGCTGCCCATCGACGACGCCCTGGATTCCATCTTTGACAAGGTCAAACAGACCGCCCTGATTCATAAGAGCGGCGGCGGGACCGGGTTCTCCTTCAACCGTCTTCGGCCCGAGGGAGACGTGGTGGGTTCAACCGGCGGCATCGCCAGCGGCCCGGTCAGCTTTATTCGCGCCTTCGACGCCGCAACTGACGTCGTGAAACAAGGCGGTACTCGCCGCGGCGCCAACATGGGAATCTTGAACGTTGATCATCCTGACGTTGAAAAGTTCATCAAGTCTAAGGAAGATGGCAAAAACCTGAGCAACTTCAACATTTCTATCGCCGTAAACAAGGACTTCATGGAGCGGGTCAAGGCCAATCAGGAGTATGACTTGGTCAACCCGCGCACCGGGAAGATTACCGGTCAGCGTAACGCCAAAGAAGTCTTCGACCTGTTGACCAGCATGGCCTGGAAGACCGGCGATCCAGGCCTGATATTCCTGGATGTGATCAACCGGGACAACCCTAACCCTCAATTGGGTGAGATTGAAAGCACCAACCCGTGCGGCGAGCAACCGCTGCTGCCCCACGAGTCATGTAACCTGGCGTCCATCAACGTTGCCCGAATGGTTACCATCGCCGACGGCGACACGATGATGAACTGGGAGCGGTTGGACGAGACCGTTGATATCGCCGTCCATATGTTGGACAACGTCATTGATATGAACAACTACCCTATTCCCGAGATCGAGGAGATGAGCAAGAAAACCCGGCGCATCGGCCTCGGCGTTATGGGGCTTTCAGATTTGCTCATTGAGATGGGCATCCGGTACGACTCTGATGAAGCTCTGGAGATGTCCAGAGAGGTGATGCGCCGCATCCAAGAACGGACTTATCATGCTTCTTCGGAACTAGCCCAGATTCGGGGATCATTCCCGGCTTGGGAAGGCAGTATCTATAACAATCCCGGCCCGGGCGGCGTCTCGCAGCCCATGCGTAACTCCGCTCCGACCACCATCGCGCCCACTGGCACCATCAGCATCATCGCCGGGGCCTCCAGCGGTGTCGAGCCCTTGTTCGCCCTGAGCTATGTGCGCAATGTCATGGACAACACCAGGCTGGTGGAAGGCAACCCATACTTCGAAGCAGTCGCCCGGCAGGAAGGCTTCTATTCTCAAGAGCTGATGGAAGACCTGGCCCAGACCGGTAGCCTAGAAACCCTGGACATCCCAGCTTGGGTCAAGGACGTTTTCCGGGTTTCCCACGACATCTCACCTGACTGGCACGTAAAGATGCAAGGTGCGGTGCAGGAATACATCGACAACTCTGTTTCAAAGACTATCAACTTCCCCCATGACGCTACCGTGGAGCAGATTGCGGGAGCCTACATGCAGGCCTACGAGTTGGGCTGCAAGGGCATCACGGTCTACCGTGACGGGAGCAAGGACGGCCAGGTGCTCAGCACAGGCGGGACCGGTCAATCGGCGGAAGAAGGCTTGGAGACCGGTGAACCCCGGACTCCCCGCCAGCGGCCCCAGTCAATACGTGGAGTCACGGAACGGGTACGTACCGGCCACGGCAATATGTATGTAACTATCAACTTTGACGATGCGGATACGCCCTTCGAGTTGTTCGGAAACCTGGGCAAGGCCGGCGGCTGCGACTCGGCCCAACTGGAAGCCATCTCACGGTTGGTTTCCCTGGCCCTGCGCTCGGGTATCGAGCCTGACACGGTGATCGAGCAGTTGCGGGGCATCACCTGTTGCCCGGCTTGGGACGAAGGGACCTTGGTCCGCTCCGGCCCAGACGCGGTTGCACTCGCGTTGCAACGCCACACCGGAGGACACGATGAAGATGCGTCCAGCAATTCCAACGAGTTGCAGTTGAAGTTCACGCCTCAACAAATCGCGAATGGTAACGGCAATGGAAATGGGAATGGTAACGGAAACGGCCACGCCCAAGAGATCCTGAACGCCCGGAAGTGCCCAGAGTGCAACACCCCAGTCATCTTTGAAGAGGGATGCATGAAGTGCGTAGCGTGCTCATGGAACAAGTGCGATTAGGACCTGGAGCGCCGCGAAAGTAGGAAACCGAAGAGGAGAAAAGGGACTTAAAAAGTCATTGATGGCAGGCCTGGCTGGTGCAGGGTGGGTTGTGTGGAGGCCGACTGCTGCTGCGGCTAATCGAGTCTCATGGGTGGTGCGGTTCCTGAACCAACCAGGTTGCCTTCCTAGAGCCCCCGGCGGCCAATGCCGGGGGCTCTTTTTGGGTCTCTATAACCCGAAGAGAAACAACCATACCACACATATCGGGGAGGATAAAACCCTACTCATGCTATAATTTCGGCCCATCTGGGCCCCTTGATTACATAACCATTGAAAAGTCAACGATATTCGTCGAGTAGCCGTTTTGGCTGCTATCAACGCCCACGGTACTAAGTTGGAGGAAAACGTCATGGCATCAAGTCAAAAACCGGCAATCGCGATCACCATGGGAGACCCCTGTGGCATCGGCCCTGAGGTCGTGGTGAAGGCGATGGCCGACCCCCGGGTGTACGCCACCTGCCGGCCGTTGGTCGTGGGCAACGTCTACGCCATGGAGCAAGCGGTCTCGCTGACGGGACTTCGGGTGAAGATCAATGAAGTAGAAGACCCTGCTACCTCCGGGCAGGAGCCTGGCGTCATCGACGTTGTTGATATCCACAACCTAAACCCAGAAGACATCACGATTGGAGAGATCAGCCCCACCTGCGGCAAGGCCGCCATGGAGTGGGTAACCAAGGCCGGAGAGCTGGCCATAGCCGGCGTGGTTGACGCCCTAGCCACGGCGCCGTTGAACAAAGAGGCGGCCAGCCTAGCTGGCTACAAGTCCATCGGCCATATGGAATTGCTGCAGGAGCTATCCAAGTCCAAGTTGGTGGCTACCATGCTGATGGCGAAGAACCTGCGGGTGGTCCATCTGAGCACCCACCGCTCCCTGAGCCTGGCCTGCGAGTTGGTCAAGAAGGACCGGGTCCTCGATTACCTTAAGCTAACCCACGATAGCTTCGTGACCTATGGATTCAAAATACCTAAGATCGGTGTCGCGGCCCTGAATCCCCACGGCAGCGACGGCGGCCTGATGGGCGACGAAGAAGCGTCGGAAATTGCGCCGGCGGTCGAGGCTGCTAGGAGTGAGGGAATCGATGCCATCGGCCCCATCCCGGCGGACGTCATCTTTCACCAGGCCATCCAAGGCCAGTATGACGCCGTGCTCTGCATGTACCACGACCAGGGCCACATACCGGTCAAGGTCTACGGTTTCGAAGAGAGTATCACCGCCAACCTGGGCCTTCCATTTGTGCGGACCTCAGTGGACCACGGCACCGCCTTTGATATCGCCGGCAAGGGCGTAGCCAGCCACGAAAGTATGTTGGAGTCCATCCGGCTAGCGGTAGCATTGGCGCAGGGTAACGGCCTGTCCGACTTCTAGTGAACAGCCGAGAGTCTTTTTCGGCCAGAACGCAGCTTTGGTTTCCACCTTCGGTGCTATAATGAGGCCCGGTATTTATCGGCAATCGCGCCGGGTGTAAGACAGTTACCCGTAAGGGACGAAAAATGAAAGTGGCGTTCATCGGCGGTGGCAAGATGGCGGAAGCCATCCTCCACGGCGTTCTCTCCGGGAGGTTGGCAGGCCCCAAAGATATCAGCGTGGGTGAGCCTGTGGCCGAACGACGTGAGTATCTCACTAGCCAATTCGGCGTGAATACCGACGCCGACAACCTCAAAACAGCCGAACAGGCCGACCTGGTGGTGTTTGCCATCAAACCGCAGGACCTGGGTCCAGTCATGGGGCAGTTGAAAGGTAAACTAGGCACAGACCAGGCTGCTCTTTCAATAGTTGCCGGGGCTAAGATGGAAACCCTGACCAAGGGACTGGGTCACACTTCGGTCGTGCGGGTTATGCCCAACACCCCGGCTCAGATCGGGGCTGGCATGACACTCTGGACCTGTTCGGATGGCGTTGACGAGTCCCGGCGGGAAATGACCAAGTCCGTGTTGGAATCCATCGGGCAGGAGATTTACGTAGATGATGAAAAATACATGGACATGGCCACCGCCCTCAGCGCCAGCGGGCCGGCCTATGTGTTCTTGTTCATCGAAGCCTTGATCGACGCTGGAGTGTACGTGGGCATGCCCAGAGACATGGCCCGTACGTTGGCCTTACAGACGATTTTCGGCAGCACTAAGCTGGTGATGGATACCGGTATGCATCCGGCCGAGTTAAAAGACATGGTCGTCTCTCCGGGCGGCACCACGGCAGAAGCCCTGCGCGTGCTGGAAGACCAGGGTGTTCCCGCGGCAATCGTCAGCGCCGTGGACGCCGCATACCGCAAATCGATTCAATTGGGACAAGGGTAGAGGGGTTATAGATTGGCCAGTCTGATCAACACGATACTAACCCTTTTCACAATTGCGATTTTCGCCCGGGTTATCCTTTCCTTCATCATCCCATTGAGTGGCGCCAGACCGCATCCTATAGTCGTCAGCATCAACACGATGGTGAACCAAGTTACCGAGCCGATCCTCGGGCCGATCAGGCGGAACCTGCCAAGTTTCGGCGGATTCGACTTCAGTCCCATGGCCGTTTTGATCGTCATATGGCTACTGCGTGAAGTTGTGGTATCCAGGATCTAAGCCTTGCCCGGCAGCCTCTGCATCACAATTGCCACCAACCCTTGACCAAATATTACCCGGTTCATAAAATGAGCGCACATTCGACCTAACTAGACCGGATCCGTATCACGAAGTACCAAGATTCTGACACCACTAGGGCGTGTACCTTCGTTGTGATGGCTGTCACAACTGCCGTTTTCTTGAAAGTAGGCCCCAGATTGCTGCGCATCGGGCTGCTCACCGTGA
>VFHF01000309.1 GCA_009392095.1 SAR202 cluster bacterium | reverse complement strand
AAATCAAAGCTAAACGACGAAGAACATTTATAGCAGATCGAGGATATCGATATTTTATAAATCACCTGCGGGTCGCTTTCACCATAGGTTTCGCTTCTGAACTGACGGACTTCTTTCTCGGCTGACCGCCGGACTCAAAGAAGTTGCGGCGTCGGTACTCCGCTACAATTCCTGCCTGTGTTATCATCGGCCCACGAACCAAACGTGCGGAGGTGCCCGTATGCCCTACGGCTACAACGACTGGCTGGCGCTGACCCAAGAACCCACTTTGGAACCAGATTTGCCGATCTGCGACCCGCATCACCATTTTTGGGACCTCCGTCCCGGCAGCGTTCCGTATCAGCGATATCTCCTACACGAGCTGAATGCCGACATCTACAGCGGCCACAACATCCGGTCAACTGTGTTCCTCGAGGCGAGGTCCATGTACCGCGCCGGCGGCCCAGAAGAACTGCGTCCGGTGGGTGAGGTTGAGTTCGTACAGGGTCTGGCGGCGGCCAGCGCCAGCGGCGTCTACGGCGAAAGCCGGGCGGCCGCAGCCATCATGGGTCACGCCGACCTGAAGCTGGGAGCGGATGTTACGCCGGTGCTGGAAGCTCTCCAAGCGGCCAGCCCCAACCGGTTCCGAGGCATACGCCACAACATCACCTGGAACACCGACCCCACCTGGGACAACCGGGAGACCGAGGGAATCGTCAACGACGCCAAATTTATCGAAGGGGCCAAGGTCTTGAGCCAGATGGGACTGAGTTTGGACATCATGCAGTCCTTCCCACAGTTGGCGGAGATCGCGGAGTTCGCCAAGGCGGTGCCCGATTTGCCAATCATCGTGAACCACGTAGGCGGCGTCAGCCGGGTCGGTATCTACGCCGGCAAGGACGACGAGATAATTCCCGTCTGGAAGGAAGGAATAACCGCCGCGGCCGCCTGCCACAACGTCACCATGAAGCTTGGAGGGTTGGGCATGCCCCGCTTCGGCTTCGGCTGGCATGCCCGCGAAATACCGATCGGCTCGGAAGAATTGGCAGAGTCGATGGCGCCCTGGATGAGACATTGCATCGAGCAGTTTGGCCCCGACCGGTGCATGTTCGAAAGCAACTTCCCCCCGGACAAGGTTTCCTTTTCTTACAACGTGATGTACAACGCGTTCAAGCGGCTATCCAAAGAGTATTCTGCAGCCGAACGCGCAGCCCTGTTCCATGACACCGCAGTCAGGGTCTACGGAATAGAGCCTTAAACTAACTTCGGAGGCCCCAGAATGGATCCGGTAATCAGAAACGTACGCGATATTTTCGATGGGACAAATGCAGCCCGCCTAATAAATTTGGACGACAACCCGCCGACTTGCACTTTGACCTACTCGGAGATTCCGCCCGGGGGCACCAGCGCTCACCACATCCACGAATGGGAGCATGAGGTCTACATCATCGAAGGCAGCGGGACCCTCATCTGTGACGGTATAAGTTACCCAGTAAAGGCCGGTGACGCATTGTTCATACCGCCCAACGTTGACCACTACACGTTGAACAACGGAGGCCCGGGCAATATCTACCGCATCGAGATAAACCCATTGATTGCGGCGCAGAGCGGAGGCGCCCAGAATGACGGCGGCGAAGGGACCGGGCAGCCTCCGGTGATTCGCAATCACAACGAACTAGACCGGAATGCGGGTCACGTGCTGATCGGAAGCGTGGACGGCGCTACCAACTACGTGATGCTGCACAACAACCCAATGCTTCCCGGCGCCGTTAGCCACCCTGAGACCGGCGGGCACATCCACGAGTGGGAACACGTGGTCTACGTACTGGAAGGCACGGCCACTTTGGTCTGCGGTGGCATCAATTACGCAGTCTCCCAAGGTGATGCTATTCTTGTTCCGCCCAATGTCCACCACCAGTGGAAAAATGAATCGCAAGCTCCGGTGATCCGGGTTACTTACAATCCGATAGCCTCAGAGGCAGCAGAACACTGATTAGATGATTGCTCCTTGAGACTAATTACGTGGTCCCAGGTGTAACCAAGCTCCAGAAGCGTCGTCGCAGTAGGAACTACCCCAATCACTCCATATAAGGGATGATCCGGTCTCCAATCAGGTCGATAGCCTTCATAATCTGGGCATGGGACGGGCCTCCTGAGTGGGCGTGCCGCAGACGCAGCAGACAGGACTCGGCCCCAGTGCCTTCGCTCCACCGCTGGAACTCGGTCAAGCATTCTTCCGGGTCGCCCATGATGATGCGGTCTTTGGCGACCCGGTCCAGAGTCAATTCCGATTCTTCCTTGATAGACAGGAATTCGGGCAATCCGTTCTGCCAATAGTATTTGTAGGCAGCCATAACCTCGGGCCCATAGACTTCCTCTGCTTCCTTCCTGGAACTGGCCACCCAGGCGTCCCGCATGATGACCGGTGCCGGCGTCTTACCGGCGGCTTCAGCCGCGGCTTTGTATTGATCGATCAATCTGACGGTGTTGTCGAGGGTGGTGCTGGGAGTGGTGACTATCGCGTCTCCAATGTTCGCGGCCCGCCGTGCGCTCACCGGCGCGCTGGCCCCGATCCAGATCGGAGGGTGCGGCAGCTGGACAGTGTCCGGCCGCACCGTCAGGTTCTCGATCTGATGGTGCTTGCCGCTGTAAGAGAACTCTTGGCCAGACCAGCACTCTTTCAATATCTGGACCTTCTCTTCAAATAACTGAACACGGTCAGACATCTTGACGCCGAATGCCCGGAAGTCGGCGTCCTGGTAGCCCAGGCCGACGCCCACCGTGACCCGCCCCTTGGAGATGATGTCCAGGGTTACGACATCTTCTGCCAGGCGCACCGGATGATGCAGCGGCAAAAGGATTACCGATGTTCCCACCCGCAAAGTAGTGGTTGCCGCGGCCACGGCTGTGCAAACGATCAGCGGCGAAGGCAGAAAACCGTCTTTATCCTGATGGTGCTCGCCAAAGAAACAAGAATCAAATCCCGCCTGTTCTGCCAACTGCGCCTCTTCGATAACCTCGTCAACGCATCGAGGCAGATCCTCTCCCCTAGGTGGGTTGGCTATGGAACTGTATATTCCGAATTTCATGGTTTAATAACCGCCTTAGCTGGTTGTTTCCCACTCGTCGTAGAGAGTATCACCATATAGAATGGGAATGCCAATCGAAACCTTCTCGACCGGAGAACCCTCTCGACATGCCAGAACTGCCTGAGGTGGAAAACACGCGCCGGAACCTGGTCCGCGCCGGACTGCCGGGCTGCGCTATCAGCAGCGCCGAAATCACCTGGGCCAACACGGTAAAAAAGCCGTCGGCGGCGGAACTTGCCGTAGGGTTGAAAAACCGCACCATCCAAGATGTTCAGCGGCGGGGCAAGTATCTGGTCTTTCCGTTATCCGGCGCCGGACCGGCCAATTTTATCGTGCATCTGGGCATGACCGGTCGGCTTTTGGTTCAACCCCAATCTCAAGGACCCGACCCCATGACCCGGCACTCTTTTCCGCTGGACGATGGCCGTGAATTACGTTTCGTGGATGGCCGCAAATTTGGCAAACTTTGGCTGGTCGACTCACCTGCCGAGGTGCTGCCAGCCATGAGTCCCGAGCCCTTCGACGACCAGTTCACCGTTGAAACCCTGGCGGAGTCTTTCGCCGGCAAAAAGGCCCCGGTGAAGGCATTGCTGCTGGACCAATCGATAGCCTGCGGACTGGGCAATCTCTATGCCGACGAGTCCCTGTTCTTGGCTGGCCTCCACCCCGAACGGCCCGCGTCGGGCCTATCCATCGACGAAGTTGCCCGGCTGCGGCAATCGATCATCGACGCCCTGACAGCGGCCTACGGAGTTTACGACCGGGCCAGAGATCAGCATTGGCCCGACCCGCCCACCGCCCTGACCACCTGGAGCCACCCCCGGGACGTTAAAGCGGACTGCCCCAATTGCGGCACAAAGATGACAGCCATCCGAGTCCGCGCCCGAGGCACCTACTTCTGTGCCAATTGTCAGGTTTAATCTTCTCAGCCCAAGGGGGATCAAATGGCGACAAACCAACACGACCTGTTGATCGTCTATACGTCCAAGAACGGCCGCACCGGCGCCATGGTGGAGCCTATCCGCCAGGGTATGGAGTATGCTGGCGTCAGCGTCTCGGTGCGGACGGTTGAAGAGGTCCAGTGGGAGGAGATGCTGTCAGCCAAAGGAGTCATAATCGGGACTCCCGTGCGGTTCGGAGACGTCGACTGGCAGATCAAACGGCTATTTGATGTCACGGCATTTCAAGACTACCCCGGCCCTTTGTCGGGCAAGGTTGGCGGGGCGTTCACCGGGGGAGGCCGCCCTGGCGGCGGCGCCGAACTGGCCCTGCTCAGCATGATCCACATCCTCCTGAATCACGGGATGGTCATCCAAGGCCACGCCCATAGCGCCCACTACGGGCCGGTCGCCCTACGTGAGTCCACCGAAGAGGAAGTGACGACTGTCTGCAACGCGTGGGGAAGGCATTGGGCGGAGTTGGTGAGGCGGCTTGGCCCGGCCGGATAAATCAATTTAAACCCGCTCGTCCTGAGCCTTTTAAAAGACCCGCGTGAGTCATCAATCTGACGGAAATGACACCGGCCAGCAGTGGTTCGATAAGCTCACCATAATGTGTACGCAATTGACTATAGTAGTCACCCTAAGGAATAACCGCCTCGATCCTCACGGTCTCGTCTTCTGCGGTGATTCGGTCGACCACTAGTCGAAAAAGCTCTTGACGCTTCTCGAATGACATCCTGTCGAGCCCCACGGACACGCGGTGACAAAAGGTCTCCAGTTACTGAAGCGCACTCCCCGCCCTCCGCTCCTACTCCGATCTCTTGTCCAAGTCGCGGGCGATTCCATCCAGCTCTTTGATCCTGGCTCGGAGCCTGTCCATCTCTGTCTTGTAGCGCTTCAGGTTCATGGCTTCATTAGCATACAACTGGGTGATCCGGTCTTCTTTTATGCCCACCTGTTTCAGCGCTAGTTCAACCTGTCGGTGCTCGTGCTCCAGTCCGCTACCCGAGTCCGAAACGGCCACCATATCACGGTAATCATCAAGCCGGACTTGTGGGCCCTAGAGGACACCCAGAGACTGCCTCCCAAACTGCTCTTATAAGGGACTTCGCGGAGATAGCGCTGATCGGTACTTCTGCGAGGGATATAAAGTAGCCCCAACGCGGACGGCAACCTTTCCTATCGCATGGTCCGCTGACACGACTTCGGCTATTGCTTCTCTGGAGTTTTCCGGAGGCGGTTAAACCTGAAAGAGATATGTTAGAGAGGGTTCTGGAGGCGGGGTAAACTGCCCAGTAATGTCGTCACGGTAGAAAAGTTGTTCCCGGGAATGGAGCCTTGTCAGCACCAAATACAGGTCAATCAGTTCCTCTTAATCTGGGGTCCAAAACATCCCGCAAAGGTAGCGGATTTTAAGTCTGGTATAGACCTGTTCACCAACGTCCACTGACGTCCATATAGCCTCGATTCTACCCATCACTATTCCACAATAGTGCACCTTGGCATTACTGACGTCCATCCGTGTGGCTGCCAGCTAGGCTTCAAAGTTATTACAAATCCGTTCGTGTGGCGATGATGAACTATACACTCACCGATCTCACATTCAGAAGATCCTAAATTTCCCTCTGCGTTAATGCTTACCGGTTCCATTCCCAGCAAGGATCGCGGAATTTCAAACCTAACATACCCGTCTGTCCCTACT
>VFHF01000308.1 GCA_009392095.1 SAR202 cluster bacterium | reverse complement strand
GATGCCCAACATGAAGGCGACCTGGAAATTTGAGAGGCCCATGGCAGCCTGGATGGCAGGCATGAAAACCGGGAATCCCTGGTCATACAAATGGGAGATACCGTGTCCGAATGAAAGGCTGCCCAGGATAAAGTTCCGGCTTTGCCTACGGTCCGCCGGCCGTTGTATCGCTTCCGCCATCAAGTCCTTTGCAGTAACAAACGTTTTCGGATACTCCAAGCCCCGGCTGATTCTAATGATTGTGGGTAGTGTAAGCAAGTCGTGGGGCAGGTTAACAGCTATCGGCCTTCTAAGTCTGACGCCTTCGTGTGCTAGACTACGGCCAATTTATTGCCTGGGGAGCCTAGGCATCGTACATTCTGAGCGTAATCGGGCCCTGGAGGAAAAGCATGCCCTATGAGGGACTGAATTTAAAAGGTCAGACCGCACTGGTAACCGGGTCCGGCCGGGGCATCGGCGCCGCCCTGGCGGTGGGTCTGGCCCAAGCCGGAGCCGACGTTGCGGTGTCGGACCGGCCAGACCGGCTGGACCTGACCAAAGAAACCAAGTCCAAGGTCGAAGCCGAGGGAGTGAAGAGCCGCGCTTATTCCCTGGACGTCTTGGATATATCCGGTATCCCAAAGGCAATCGATCAGGTGGTCCAAGACTTCGGAAGGCTCGATATTCTGGTCAACAATGCAGGGATACGGATACCCAAGCCAGCCTTGGAGGTTACCGAAGAAGACTGGGACGCCACTATCGATATCAACCTCAAGGGCGTGTTTTTCTGTGCCCAGGCGGCGGGCCGGTACATGGTGGAGCAGGGATACGGAAGGATCATCAACCTTGGGTCACAGCTTTCGGTAACCGCCTCTCGGGGTCGGTCGTCCTACTGCGCTAGCAAGTTTGGCGTGGCCGGTATCACCAAGGTTATGGCCGTTGAATGGGCGCCCCACGGCGTAACGGTCAACGCCATCGGACCCGGCCCAACGAGCACCCCCGGAATGCTGGCCGCCGACTCCAGGACCGCGGACGAAGTGCAGGCTGACCTGGAAGCCCACCTGCCGTTAGGCCGCCGCATGGACCCGGAAGAGATGGTCGGCGCAGTGATCTATCTGGCCAGCAAATCGTCGGCGGGGACCACCGGGCATCTGTTGTTGGTAGACGGTGGCTGGACCGCAATCTAGGAGATTTGGTATAGGCAAATTCGACGGCAAAGTAGCGCTTGTTACGGGGGCAGGCCGGATGCGGGGCATCGGCCGGTACGCCGCGTTAGCATTTGCCAAAGAGGGCGCTTCTGTAACCGTCACCGGCACCGGTCGAGACCCATCGACTTTTCCCGACGACGAACGGGGGACGGGTTGGCTGGACGTAGACAGCGTGGCCCAAGAGATCACCAAGGATTACGGCGCGGGCGCCCTGCCCTTGGTGGTGGATGTTTCCGACCCAGCCCAGGTGCAGGACGCGGTTGACCGCACGGTGGCTGAATTCGGACGGATAGACTTCCTGATCAACAACGCCAGCGCATCTAGAATGGCCGCCTGGTCCGATTTCACCGACCTAACACCAGAGCAATGGCGGCACGTCATGGACGTCAAGGTTATGGGTGCATTTCTCTGCGCTCAGGCAGTCACCAAGGAGCTGATACGCCAAGGGGGCGGCGGCAGCATCGTCAACGTCATATCCGTGGAGGCCAAGATCAGCCGTGCGACGGATCTCGCGTATGCCACCGCTTCCGGCGCGCTCTACACCTTCACCAAGAAGGCAGGCCGGGCTTTGGCGCCCCAGGGAATCCGGGTCAACGGCATCAGTCCCGGCACCACCAACACGGCCAGGAACGACTCTCTTTACGGATTCCCTCGCTCCCAGGACTGGGATGACCGGCTGCAGACCATCCCCTTGGGCCGGGCTGGCACCCCGGAAGAGATGGGCAACTTCGCGGCCTGGCTCTGCAGCACAGAGGCCGAGTTCATCGTCGGCCAGTGCATCGAGATTGACGGCGGACAATCAGCCTAGACAGATTTCACACACGAATATTGGAGAGACGTTATGAGCCTCGAAAGCCTGGAGCAACGGATCAAAGTCTTAGAAGACATTGAAGAGATCAAGAAATTGAAACACCGCTACTGCGCCCTCTGTGACGCGAACTATAACGCCGACGCTCTAGCCGAGCTTTTCACTGAAGATGCAGTGTGGGACGGGCGGGAGCGCGGCCGCAACGACGGGCGGGAAGCCATCCGTACGTTCTTCCAGAACGCGCCCAGCCGGCTGCCCTTCGCCATCCATATGGTGCTCAACCCGGTGATCGAGGTGGACGGAGACGAAGCCACGGGCACCTGGTACTTGTTCCAGCCCTGTACTTACGCCGAAGGCAACCAGGCCGTTTGGGGATCGGCCCGCTACGACGAGGAGTACGTACGGGTAGATGGGCAGTGGATGTTTAAGCACTTGACCCTCACCTCCCATTTCTGGACTCCATTCGACAAAGGCTGGGTAGAAACCCAGTTCGCGTCTTAAGGCAAGCGCATGCAAGCCGACGACAGTAAGAAAATGGAAGGAATGGTGGCCATCGTCACTGGGGGCAGCAGAGGGTTGGGCCGGGCCATCGCCAAAGAATTTGCTGCCGAGGGGGCCAAAGTCGTAGTATCCGCCCGCCGCAGCTCACCGACTGGCCTGCCGGGGACGGCGGTAGAAACCGCCGAGCAGATCAGGGAGGCCGGCGGTGAGGCCATGGCGCTAACCTGCGACGTCTCTGACGAAAAGCAGGTCGTGGCGATGGTGAACCAGACTATCGACATGTACGGCCAGATCGATGTGTTGGTGAACAACGCAGGGGTTATGGTTTTGGGCGAAACGCTCTTGGATATCGACCCGGAGAAGTGGGACCAGAGCGTCGCCGCCAATCTGCGGGGGCCGTACCTGTGCAGCCGGTCGGTCCTGCCTTGGATGATCGAACAGGGCCGGGGCAGCATCATCAACCTGGGATCGCGCATGGGCAACGACCACGCGCAGGGGGGCGGAGTGCTCTACAGCGCCACCAAGGCTGCGGTGCACATGTTTAGCTTCTGCCTGGCCGACGAAGTCCGGGAGCACAACATCGCCGTGAACATCCTTTCACCCGGCGGCCTCAAGACTGAGGGCTCGGCCGCCATCCCCTGGACTCAGCGCGACTGGGAGCAGCGGGTTGAACCCGAAGCTGTCGGCCCTAGCGCGGTGTATCTTGCCCTGCAAGACGCGTCCACGTTCACAGGCCAGTTGGTTCTGCGGGCTGAATTCGGGGAGACATGGGGTACCTAGCTGGCACCTAACAGATTTCAGCGGTCAGCAAGGTACACAAGTTATTCATCCATTAGGTTTGGGCCGGAGTAGGCGGCAGTCTCAGGCAGGCCCGTGAAGTCCTGCTCCCAGATCGCGCGGTAGTACGGCTCCAGATTACCCGTCAGTACCGAGCCGTGGTGGCAGGCGATGGTCCTGATGTCTAGGTCTTTCATATTCGCCAAGGCGGCGCGGATATGGCCCATGGATGGCATCAGCCCGATTCGTTTGTAGAGGTCCACCATCTGCTCGGAGAGGTCTTCATCAGTGAATGCCTTTCCGTGGCCCGGTTGGATGAACAGGTCCGAGCTGAAGAGCGTCCCCTGAGTCTCCTCCACTGCCAATAGGCTGTCCCAAGCATGAACGTATGGCGTCAGGAAGAATTTCAGCTTTTTGGAACCGGTGACTAACTCCTCACCGTCGGCAATCACAAGCGGATCTTTGCCGGTAAAATCACGTATCGAGCTGGAGCCTATGGGGCTGCAAACGGCGACGGCGTTGGGAGCGGCGGCCAAGAAATCATTCAGCCCGCCGCATTCATCACCTTCGAAATGCGGCACAACGATCCGCTCGATCTTCTTCAGGTCCACGACCGATTCAACTGCCATCTTCACCTCATCAAAGACAGCTGAGAAGCTGGTTTCGATGAGGGTAGGACTGGCGTCGTCCACGAGGAATAAACTATAGGAAACGGGCCGGTCTGGTAGCACTACATTGATGCGGTACACACCGCTGGCAATCTCAGTGACAGTCGCCACGACTGACCTCCGTTTTAGCCATAGAGCAGGTCTCTTCTGTTAGCGTACATTCCAGAGATCAGAAGGCATCTCCACGCCCCGCTCCGAGGCTAATTTAGCCGCATTCTCTGCCCCAGCCTTGGCGCGGACGATCTGCCATTCATCAACTTCCAATCCCAGGCCGTCGACGATTCTCACCCGCATGTTGAAATAAGCACAAACCTGGGCGATATCCAAGACATCCCGATCGGTCCACCCGGCTAACCGCATCCCGTCGACGTCTGCTTGCCCGCAAGAGGAGGGAGTCAACGTCAGCTTTTCCACCCACTCAAGCATCACACGCTCGGCCCCAGAGAGGTCCATCTGTCTCCAGTCGGACTTGATGTGTTCTACCTCAAGGTCATCCCCGCCTTCCTGACGCAGATACTCTGCGTGGGCCACGGTTCAAAACCGGCAGTTGAGGGTAGAAGACGTTACCGTGGCGATCATCTCTCGCTGGGCCGTGGTCAGTCCAGACTCACCGCGCATTATCTCCCACATCAACTCTGCGGTATGCCACATGGCTTTGGGGTTCAGACTGTGGAGCGTCGGCGGCGTAATGGGTGGCCCGCTGGCGGAGTTATTACGAGCCTGATTGATCGTCTCTCCTGCCCGTTGTTCCCGCAGTTTCTGATAGACCTCTTTGAGTTCACCTTGAGCGCTGTCTTCTTTGATGACATCGATCCAGGGCATGGAGGGCTCCTTATCTAATGATTCTTTAGGTTCGAATTCTGGTGGTTATTCCCAGGCCCGGTTGTCCACTACCTGTTCGTAGGTAGAACCCGGCTCGATCAAATCCGGATATCCGAGCATCCATTGGTAGGTGTCATCGAACCGTGCACGGGTGTAGGGCATCGGCGGGCCGTAAAGCAAACGCCATCCTTGGAACTCGTCCGGTTCCAGTAAACCTTTGACCTCATCTAGGAAGTAGTGGGCATATTTGTTTGGGTTGGCGTTGATCAGTTCGGCGGCCACGGTCTCAGCGCGGAACATGGCAGCCAGAGTTGGCCCGTCAAGTTCCTCACTGGCCGCTTCACTGCGGGTTGAGTGGGATTCCATGAGAATCCTGAACCCCTGCTTCTGGGAAACGCTGATCCAAGGTTCATAAAAGTTTCCGGCGGCCACCTCTCCCTTTCTTACGGCCTCGAAGCGCTCCTGCATCGTCCCGGCATTGGTTGTCAGAATCTCCTCTTTGCGGATGAAACCTTCAAGCATCTTTAGTGTGGTGAAGTGGGAGCCATTGAATGGACTCACCGCCACCGCCGTATTTTTCAATTGCTCTGGGTCGTAGATCCGGCTATGCGGGCCGGTGATAATCGCCATCTTTGACATGGCAGCGCCGAGGGCAACTATCTTCGCCGGCCTCTGCCCGTTGGAAACCGCTTCTACCGTGCGCTTCATCACACCCCATTCGCACATGCGGTACTGGTCAACTCCACCATCGTTGTAAATGCCTTCCATCGTCCGGTCGAATATATCCGTTTGAAGGGCCTGCCGGTCCGAGCCAATCTGGCTGGTTCCGGGGGTGCGTAGTACTTCAACATTTAGCCCCTCTTTTTGGAACAGTCCTTCGTCGCTGGCGACCAAGACGGCCAAATCATGGACCGCGTTCATCGCGGACACCTTAACTTTTTTCAGTCCTGCTTCCGTGGCCATATCGGGTCACTCCATAAACATTGATTGAGCCGTTGAGACCGGTATTGTCTCATATCAAGTTGGCAAGAATCTCGGTCTGCTGATCCTCCGTAGCCAGGTCCGGAAGCAGCTTTAGGACCAGGCCTTCTTCATCTACGATCACCGCTGGGCGTCGCCCTTCAGCGGGGTTTGCCAGATACCGTTCATCCCCGGGGTTCGACATGCCAAACGCGATCGCGATGGACCTATCGCCGTCGAGCAGGACCGGAAAGGGCAAGTTTTCCCGCTCGACCCATTCTCGGACCGATTCTTGGTCCCGGTCGTTGACGCCAAAGACCGAGATATTCTTTGCGGAGAAGTCAGAATGGTTGTCACGGTACCCGTGACTATGGCGGGTTCAATTGCCTCCGCCTGGCGAAGAGAAGAACCATAGCCAGACCTTCTTTCCCTTGAAGTCGGACATCCGGAATTCATTACCGTTGTGGTCCACGGCGCTAAAATCTGGCGCAGTGTCTCCTTCTTGAAGCATTCTGGGTTCCTCCTCAGGTTTGCCTGGCTCTTTCGATTGGCAATCATAGTGCCCCATCGATGCTATTATGTAAACCGTCGTGGTGAGGGTGCTGTCGGGTGGCGTTCATCGTGTAAACGATGACGATCTTCGATCCGAGGAGGCTCAGAGATGACCTTTGTTGGCAAACCTGTCAAAAGGTTCGAAGACCCCAGATTACTTACCGGCCAGGGTTCATACGTGGATGACTTAAAGCTGCCGCATCTCCTGCACGCGGTTGTGCTTCGTAGCCTCCACGCCCACGCTGATATCCGCTCCATCGATGTCTCCGCTGCCAGTCGTGTGCCAGGAGTGGTGGCCGTCTTCACCGCAGCCGACATACAGGACTTGGCTGTAGAGATTCCGACCAGGACCAATACCGGCGCCGACGAGTTCAGCCCACCCAGGCATCCGGTCCTCGCGTCCAACAAGGTCTGTTACGTCGGCCAAGCCGTGGCGGTCGTCATCGCCGAGGACGCCTACACCGCCGCCGATGCTTTGGAAGAGATCGTGGTGGATTACAAGGTCCTGCCCACCATGATCGACCCTTACGAGGCGATGGAAGAGGGCGCGATCGTCGTCCATTCTGACGTAGGTAGCAATATCTCCCTCCGGACGTTGAGCGCCGGAGGCGACCTGGATGCCGCTTTCGCCCAAGCCGGACATGTGGTGCGGCAGACCTACCAGGTCCAGCGCCTCGCACCGGCCCCCATGGAGCCTCGGGGGCTGGTCGCCGATTATCAGCGCGACGAAGACCTGCTGACAGTTTGGGATTCCACCCAACATCCCCACGAAGTACGTGAGCATCTAGCTCACCTGCTCGGTAGAGCCGAAAGCTCGATACGAGTCATCGCGCCTGATGTGGGGGGCGGGTTTGGCGAAAAGGCATCACTATTTCCCGAGGAGATCGTCATCCCTTACCTGTCCATCCTTCTCGAAAGGCCCATCAAATGGGTCGAGAACCGCCAAGAGAACATGACGGCTTTCCATGGCCGCGGCCACAGCATCGAGGTGGAGGCGGCGGTAATGTCCGACGGTACGATCTTGGGGATCAAGGTGGATATCGTCGCCGATCTTGGGGCCTATTACTTTCTATCAACTCCGACCGTGCCGGTCTTGACTACCCACCGGCTGACCGGCCCCTACCGCACTCCGGCAATGAGTGTTTCGGTAAAGGGTGTGGTCACCAACAAGCCGCCCACCGGAGCTTATCGAGGCGCCGGAGGTCCGGAAGCCGCTTTCTGCATGGAGCGCACCATCGACCTGATCGCGCTCGATCTCGGCTTGGACCCGATGGAAGTAAGGAGAACCAATTTTATTGCGCCAGACGCCTTCCCTCACGAAACACCAACGGGAATCATCTACGATTCCGGAGATTACGAGGCAGTGTTTGACCGAGTGCTGGAACTCTCGGAATACGATAGTTGGCGGGAACGGTCCCGTCAGCAATCTCAAGACTCAGGCGTTCTGATCGGCGTGGGGTTGGCCACCGTGGTCAAAGGGTCCGGAGCCAAGGTGATCACGCTGTCCGAGCACTCCAGAGTGATTGTGAACCAAGACGGAGCTGTAACTGTCCACACTGGCGTTTCGCCCCATGGCCAGGGCACCGAGACGACTTTTGCCCAGATGACCGCAGACATGCTTGGAGTAACGCCTGCGGATATCGAGGTGTTGCACAGCGACACCGACATTCTTCCGGCCGGTGGGGGGACTGGGGCCAGCCGAGGCATGATCGCCGGTGGCACCTCGCTGCAGTTGGTCTTGGAAGATGCCCAGGAAAAGCTGACGGCCATTGCCGCCCATCTGCTCGATTGCCCGCAGGGCGACGTGGTGCTTCAAGACAGATCTGCTTTCAACCGGAACGACCCTGAACAAACAGTTCCGTTTGCCAGGCTGGCGGAGGCTGCGCACACTGAAGAACTTCTGCCGCCGGACCAACAGCCGGGACTGGATTTTATTGGCAGCAACACACTGGGAAAGAGTCCTTACGCATTTGGAGCACACGTGGCAGTGGTGGAGGTGTCACGGGAGACTGGCGCCATCAAGATATTGAAATACGTAGGGGTCCACGACTCGGGCACAATCGTGAATCCGATGCTGGCGGAAGGGCAGGTCCATGGCGCAGTAGTCCAGGGGATCGGTCAGGCATTGTTTGAGGGCATGGTCTACGACCCAGACGGCCAACCGTTGTCGGGCAGCCTGATGGACTACGCTCTGCCGCGGGCAGACAACATGCCCAACTTTACCTTTGAGACCATGGAGACGCCTTCGCCGATAACGGGTCTGGGCGTGAAGGGAATCGGAGAATTGCCGACACTCGCGGCGCCCCCAGCGATAGCCAACGCGGTGATGGACGCCCTTTCGCAGACTGGAGTGCGGCACATCGACACACCGTTGACCCCTGAAAAGGTCTGGCGTGCGCTCCACGGGAATAACCCCTAGCCGCTGGTCGGAGCTAGATGGGCCAGCCCTCCACGGATATGTCTACTCGGTAACCTTCGGCGTCGTAGATCATGCTCTCACCGACGGCGGCGGCGGAGTTGGCCACGGCGGTGGTTTCGGCGGTTTCTTCGATCTGGTTGATGCTGTCTACCTGGAAGCCGAAGTGGTTGATGCCCCACGGAATCTCGGATCGGCTGATCAGCGCCACTCCCACGAATCCGTCCGACAGATAGATCGTCCCGTTAGGCCCCCGGCTCTTCTCCTCCATTCCGAATACACGCTTGTAATACTCAGCTTCCTTGTCCCGATCCTTCACGTTAAGGGCGATGTGACGTATCCTCGGCCGTTCCATAAACCTGCTCCTAGGGAAACAATTCTTATGGCCAGTCGGTCGGGGGGAAGTATAGCGTCCGAGGCGCTAATTTGTCAGATCTACGGGCCGGTCTATCGTGTCCGCCGCGCCCTCTGGGGCCACGGCGCCTATAGCCAAGGCACAGAAGTTGGTCCAATTCCTAAGCTGGCTCCATGGGAATGGCCTGGATATAGATATTCAGAAGATGAGCCCTGCCAGCCTAGCGGCATTTGGGCTTGGGTGGTACATCAATGACAATCTCACCAGGGACGAGAAAGAGTCCTGGCAACGTCAGCTGGATGATGAGTTCAAACGTTCCGTTGAACGCCAGGAGAAGGCCGAGGCGGATTCCTGAGCGGCCAACGAACCATTTCTTCGTCACCCCGAGGCTGCGACGGGTCTGCTTGTTCTCAGCCGGCGATGGTTGATCGGCAACGAAATTCTTCGGGTGTCGTCTCGGAATGACCGTAGAGGTGTGGCGGGAATAAAAGCTGAGAGCCGAAAGCTGTTAGCCTCGCTCTCCGAAGCGATTGTAGGACGTGACTTCGGCGGATGGGATGCGGTCCGTTGGGCCGAATCGGCCCTTGGGATAGCCCAGCGGTGTGAGGCAGACCGTCTCCACATAGTCGGGGATGGCCAGCCAGTCTTTTACCTTCTGTTCCTCCCGCAGGTGAGTGGTGGTGATGCGTGTGCCCAAGCCCAGGGCGCGAGCCGCCAGGAACATGTTCTGTATCGCCAACCACAGCGATGACGCGTAACGACCGCGCTCGATGGGCTCGCCTTTGGTGTAAGACATATAGCCCATGGAATGGTCGGCACAGACCAGGATCATGGCCGGGACCTCCGGCATGTGGTTGGCCAGATAGCGGGCCGACGTATACGCAGGCGATTCGCCCGGCGGCGGCGTGGCCCCCATGGCGCCCAGCCATAGGTCCCGGTAGAGCCCGCCGATCTTCTCGATGAGGTCACGCTCGGTGATGGCGATGTAGTGCCACGGTTGTGCGTTGCCGCCGCTGGGCGCCTTGGTGGCGGCATCGATTATCTTGTCGATGGCCTCTCTCGGCACCGGGTCCGGCTTGTACCGTGTGAACTGCCGTTGGCTGTAGATGGCCTCGAATAGGTCGATGTCGTCCATGGATGTCTCCTTGATCTAAAGCTGTCAGCTATCAGCCGTCAACATTCAGCTTTTCCTGATTAACCGGCCAGCTCTGAGATGAATACTGGGATCAGGCGGTCGGTCTTTTCTTGGTACTCCTTGTAGGGCGGGAATGCTGCTACTGCAATATCCCAGAGGCGTACTCGCTCGGCCCCTTCCGGGACTTCATGCACGCGGACCGAATGGACGGCGGTTTCATCACGGATCTCAACATTAGGTTCCGCCACCAGGTTGTGGTACCACACCGGGTGTTTCGGCGCTCCGCCCTGGGAGGCGACCAGGATATAATTGCCGCCGTCAACCACGCGCATCAGAGGGGTTTTCCTAACGGCGCCGGTCCTGCGCCCTTTGTTGGTCACTATGATCACCGGCAGGCCTGTATCTCTAAGTGTCAGCCCGTCGGTCCCGCCGCTACCTTCGTATAGCTCTACTTGGTCCGCAACCCAATCTCTGGGGCTAGGTAGGTACTCAGCCATGATTAACTCCTCGTTTACTTTACGTGATTTAGTCTTTCAATAATTCCAGCAGGGCCGATACAACCGCATCTGGGCGCTGGACTGGCAGATCGTGTCCGGCGCCCTGTAGGATGCGGCGGGCAACCAGTCCGGGAAACCTGTTCTCGTCCTCTGTTGGCTCCTGCGAAGGCGCGCCAAATCCGCTGTCGGCGCCCCGCAAGACGATGGACGGCACTTCGATCTGCGGGCCTCGCGCAAGCTCGCGCTCAACTTCGAGAAACCGCTCTTCGCCCGGCGCGTTCCTGTGCCGGTGGCGGTAGGAATGCAGGGAGATTTCCACGAAGTCTGGGTTGTCGAAAGACGGAGCAGACCGCCCAAAGGCTTCATCGGTGTAGGTCCATTTGGGCGACCAGGTCTCCCAGAGATGCCGGACGATTCCTCTTCGGTTCTCTTCCAGGCCGACCCGCCCCTGGTCGGTATTGAAGTACCACTGATACCAGCGGTTGGCCTCATCCAAAGCCGAGGCGGGTTTTTCGGCGTTAACCGTGTCCTGCACCGAGTAACCGCCGATGGCGACCTGGGCCTTGATCAACTCTGGGTGCAGAATCGAGGTGATACAGGCGGCGCGGTTCCCCCAATCGAAGCCCGCCATGGCGAATCGGCTGATCTTCAACGCTTCTGCGAAGTCGACCACGTCCTGTGCGATGGCAGCTTGTTCGGCCATTCGAGGCGCGTCCGGAGACAGGAAAGTGGTGGAACCATAACCTCGTAGGTAAGGCACCAAAACCCAGTATCCGGCCTCGGCCAACGGCGGCGCAACTTCGTCCCAAGAGCGTATGTCATAGGGAAACCCGTGCAGCAGCACGATGGGGAATCCAGAAGGGTCGCCGTGCTCTTCATACCCGATGTTTAAGACCGGGGTCTGGACGAACTTGTCGCTCAAGATGGTTACTCCGGATAGAGTGAAAGCTAGATCGGCGCCCGGCAGTTGTGCCAGTCAGTATTTTGTTCGTAGGCGTGCGCGACTCTTAGGACCGTTTCCTCATCGAAGGGCTTGCCGACAATCTGCAGTCCCATAGGCATGCCGACGGCGCTGAATCCGCAGGGGACCGATATGGCCGGGGTTCCGGCCAAGTTGAACGGCCCCGTGAAGCTGATGCGTCCGGCTAGTCCGGTGAGGGAGTGCTCTTTGCTCTCGATTCCCGGGACGCTTTCCACAGGGGGAGCGGTGACAGGGCCGGTAGGCAGGATCAACACGTCTACCTTTTCCAAGGCATCCAGTATCTGCTGCCGGAGCACGGCCCGTATCTTCTGGGCCTTGTAGTAAGCCTGGGCCGGGATGATGCTTCCGGTCAGGAATCGGATCTTATTGTTATGGTCCAGTTCGTCGAAGTTAGGCTCGAAAAGAGGCCGGTGCAAGTTGGCCCATTCAACGTTCAGGATGGACATAGTTAGAGCGCCAGCATTGGGCGCCAATGGGATGGAAACGTCTTCCGAGGATGCCCCCAACTCGCCAATCACACTGATGGCTTTGGCGACGGTCTCCCTGAATTCGGGGTCGAGGTTGGGTGAGTCCATGCGCTCTTGGATAACGCCCATTTTGATGCCCTGGATGTCTCCGGTCAGCGCCCTCCGGTAGTCCGGCACGGGCACATCCCAGGAATAGGTGTCCTTGGTGTCGTAGCCGGCGATGGCCTGGATAGTTATCGCCGCGTCTTCCACGCTGCGAGAAATGGGCCCAACCGTGTCCATCGACCAAGACCCGCCCAGCACGCCGTAACGGCTGACCCGACCGTGGGTGGGGCGCAGACCGACGAGACCGCTGAAGTTGGCGGGGCCTCTGATGGAACCGCCGGTGTCTTCGCCCAAAGATGTCGAACAGAGAAATGCTGCAGTTGCCGCGCCGGAACCGCTGCTTGAAGTTCCGGGGTTCCGTTCCAGGTCCCAGGGGTTCCGGGGCGTGCCATAGGGGTGGTTGTAGATCTCAGCCATGGCGAACTCGCTCATGTTGAGCTTGCCCAGCATCACAGCGCCCGCCTCTTTGAGCTTGGCTATGACGGTGGCGTCTTCGCTGGGGACGTTGTCCTTTAGGATACTGGAGCCGCCGGTGGTCAGGACGCCGGCGGTGTTGAACTGGTCTTTGACAGCCATCGGCACGCCGTGTAACGGCCCCCGATGCTTCCCAGCCGCGATCTCTTGCTCAGCCTGCCGCGCCGACTCAACCGCCTGCTCCCCGGTGATGGTGATGTAAGAATTGAGTTTGGGATCGACTTCTTCGATCCGGTCCAGGTAGGCTTCGGTAGCCTCGACGGGCGAGACCTCTTTAGTCTCGATGAGATTGGAAAGTTGGGAGGCGGTCAGAAAGGGTAGTTCTTTCTTGTCCATGTCCGTTCCTTGTCTGGCCTAAGTTACGCACCGGCTAGGCCTGATTATATTGACTTCGCCGAGGGTAGCCAATAGAGTACCACAACCGTTATGTCAAACTAGGCGAACTTGTGGACATCAGGAGGTTTTATGACCGTTGTATTGGACCACACGATCGTCCCAGTGAACGACCGCGAGCAGTCGGTGGAGTTCTACTCCCGAATATTTGGCTTCGAAAACCTTGGAGAGGTAGGGCGTTTCTTGGCGGTGCGCGTGAACGACAGTCTGAACCTGGATTTTAGCCTGTCAGACGACTTCCGCAGCATCCACTATGCATTCGCCATGGAGCCGGATGAGTTCGAAGCTGCCTTCCAGCGCATCCAAGACTCGAAGATACCCTACGGGGACAGTCCCCGCACACAGGACAACATGCGAGGACCTGGAATCACACCGGGCGCAAAAGGCGACGGTAAAGCGGTCTACTTCAAGGACCCGAGCGGCCACGTCCTAGAGATCAAGACTTACTAGGATCCCAAATCAGGCTCAGTCGTCGGGTAGTTCGGCGATGAGATGGCCGTCTTCGACGCTGACCGGGAAACCAACCATCTTGGCGTTGGGTCCATTGACGCAAACCCCCTCAGTATATTCGAAGCGCCAGCCGTGGGCCGGGCACATGAAAACGCCCGACCAGTCCAACACTTCCTCGGCCTGATGCGGGCAGACGTTGGATAGCAGCTTGTAGACGCCTTTCCGGCTCCGCGCTAGGAAATACGACCAGTCACCCACCGTCACCGGCGCGGGCAGTTTGGTGAAGTCGGACTCCATTCCTATATCTATATTGATGGTTTTATATGTAGCCATTGGCTTAGGTTCTTCCTAGTCTCATTTGCTGAGAGCTCTGGGCCAGTATAGCCGATGGTACGTAGCGCCTCAAGGAAAATAGGGATAGATCACCGGCCTTCTTGACGCCGAAGATTTTTTACAGCAATATGTGCTCACTTGAACGGGGACTAGGGAGGTTCCGATGGCTGATCTAACCAAAGACGAGATTCGCGCCATGGGTCACGCCGTGGGTCTGGAGATCGAAGACCCTGAGTTGACCGAAGTGATGTACAGTCTGAACGCCCTTCTGGAATCGCTGGACGCCATCAACCCTCCGGGCCTGAACGACGTCGAGCCCCTTCCCATAATCCTCCCTCCGGCATAATTACCCCGCACCACTGAACAAATGAATGGCCCCTGATAATTGGGGTCATTTTCATTTCCCGCATCTCTAGGCCCCCAACCGCACAAAAAATGGAGGCCCCATGAACACGTCTGAGCTGCCATTCCTATCCGCCGGTGACCTCTCGCGCCTGATTCAATCCAAAGAGGTATCGCCGGTCGAGGCCACGGAAGCCTACCTAGACCGCATCGGGTCCCTAGACCACCGCTTCAATAGCTATCTGACAGTCATGCGCGAACAGGCCCTGGCCGACGCCCAACAGGCCGAGGAAGACATCGCTTCGGGTCAGCATAAGGGGCCAATGCACGGGGTGCCGGTGGCGGTGAAGGACCAGTTCTGGAGCAAGGGAGTTCGCAGTACCGGTGGCTCCCGGATACTGGCCGACTTCGTGCCCGACGAGGATGCCACTGTGATCGCCAATCTCAGAAAAGCCGGGGCTGTGGTTTTAGGCAAGACCAACATGACCGAGTTTGCCATCACCGGATTCTCCCACCGGTACGCCACACCACGAAACCCGTGGAATACCGACTCTTACACCGGCGGTTCCAGCAGTGGTTCGGGCGCGGCCACGGCGGCCTACCTCTGCGCCACGTCGCTGGGAGAAGACACCGGGGGCTCCATCCGGTTCCCCGCCACTTGGTGCGGGCTAGTTGGATTGCGGCCTAGCTGGGGATTGGTCAGCCGGTATGGGGTAATGCGCGGGGTGTGGAGCATGGACACCGTTGGGCCCATCTCCCGGACGGTGGAGGACGCGGCGATCACCCTAGGCGCGATAGCGGGACACGATCCCAAAGACCGCTACAGTTCCACGGCGCCAATCCCGGATTACCGACAGGCGCTGGGCGGTGACCTCAACGGCATGAAGATTGGTGTGATCACCGAGTTCATGGAGTCTGATCTGGTGGAACCTAAGGTCAGACAAACGGTCTCAGAATCGTTTGCGACGCTCGGTGAACTGGGAGCGACGGTGGAAGAGGTGTCGGTCCCGCTGTCGATGGACGCCGGTATAGCGTCGGCGGTACTGCTGGCTGTGGAGCCGGCCCTGGCCCAGCAAGACTGGGTCAAAGACCAGCTACAGGACTACGGACATGACGTCCGGATCCTGCTGCTGACCGGCAGCCTGTTGCCCGCACAGGCATACTATAAAGCCCCAAAACTGCGAACGATGTTGCGCCAACAG
>VFHF01000307.1 GCA_009392095.1 SAR202 cluster bacterium | reverse complement strand
AGCGAAGATTTTTGCCGCCGGTAGATGAATGGCCAGGTTGATGGCGATAGCGCCGCTACCAGTTCCAACATCGGCGATGATCATGTCAGTGGATTCCATACCCATCAGGGCCATGAAGAGTGCATGCTCCACCAGACCCTCGGTCTCGGGGCGCGGTATCAGCACGGCCGGCGTGAGCATCACGTTGATGCCGTAGAATTCCCGCTGGCCAAGGAGATAAGCCAATGGTTCCCGGTTGTACCGCCGCTCCAATAATTCGTCCAAGGCGGTCTGCTGTTGCTCGGAAACCTCGGTGTCTTGCCCACCGAAGATGTTCTGCCGGGCCATGCGCATCACGTTCATCACCAGCACCTCCGCCTCCAATCGGGCGTCTGGGATGCCGGCTGCTTCCAGTTTCTGGTGTGTATCTTGAATGACGGTACGGAGTACGGACATCAGGCAGCTCACTATCCTAGCTGTTCATATGGGTCTTCCTGGCACGCAAACCCTGCTTGGTGAGCGTCCGTTGAAGTGTGATGAAGCAATTTGGAAACGCGGTTGAGTAGTTAGAGGGATTCTTCGCCCAGCAGTCGTTCTTCGTCCCAAGCGAGAAGCGTATCGAACATGTCCTCTAGACCGCCGTCCATACGCCGGGGAATATCATGGAAGTTTGCATTGCTGCGGTGGTCGGTAATACGGTCCTGGGGGTAGTTATAGGTGCGGATCTTCTCCGCTCGTTCAGCCCCGCCAACTTGGGAACGGCGTGTCTCGCTAAGCTCGGCGTCCTTGCGCATCTGTTCGGCTTCGAACAACCGCGACCGTAGCATAGACATGGCCCGTTGCTTATTTTTATGCTGGGAGCGTTCGTCTTGGCAGACTACAGTCAACCCCGACGGCTCGTGGACGATGCGCACCGCCGTAGCGACTTTATTAACGTTCTGGCCACCATGGCCGCCGGCATGGAAGATGTCTATACGGAGGTCATTGGGGTCGACTTTTAATTCCACTTCATCCACCACAGGCAACACGGCCACAGTGGCGGTTGAAGTGTGGATTCGTCCCTGCGTTTCAGTGTTGGGGATACGCTGGACCCGGTGGACGCCGCTTTCGAACTTCATGCGGCTGAAAACGTATTTCCCCTGAATCTCAAAAACGATCTTGTTGAACCCGCCGACCTCAGTTGGGTTGGAGTCCATCACTTCAACCTTCCAGCCTTGGTTTACGGCGTAACGGGAGTATGCCCGGTAGAGATCGGAGGCGAAGATCCCGGCTTCGGCGCCACCGGTGCCCGCCCTAATCTCCAGGATTACGTCACGCTCGTCGTTGGGGTTTTTAGGCAGCAGGGCCAAACGAAGGGTCTGAGACGAATCTTCCAACTTGGCCTTGGCTACTTCTATTTCCTCTTTAGCCATCTCGACCAGTTCCGGTTCCGACCCGTCTTTGATCAAAGACTCTAAGTCTTCAATCTCTTCGAGCAAATCTTTGTACTCGCCGCCGATCTTGACCAGGTACTCCAGAGAAGCCCTCTCTCGGGCCAACTGCTGAATAGTTTCAAAATTGGCCGCAACTTCAGGGTCCCCCATGGATTCTTCAATCTCATGGTAGCGGATGATAACCGGATTAAGTTTGTCGAGCAGAGTGGCCATTAGTTCTTCTTCGGATACTCAGCGGCATGAATCATTGCTAAACCCGGTGTGTCGAATATCGAAATCGTGCAACCAGTTTAACTTAGGTATGAGTGTTAAACAAGCTCAATTCCGCTATTCCACGAGGCGAATGAACGAGATAGACCTTGCTTCTACCGACCTTGCTTAACGCCCCAATGCACGGCAACGGTGCCAAAACCTAGCCGGCGATAACCAACGTCTGACAGTCCCAAGCCTGAAAGCATATCCGCCAGCCGGTCGGCTTCGAGGAAATGGTCCACCGATCGGGGAAGATAGGTGTAGGCCGAAGGATCCCGGGCTACCAGGCGTCCGATCAACGGCACCAAGCCGTGGAACACCGGCCGAAAGAGCACTGACCGCAAGCCCGGTTCCATGGGAGAAAGCTCCAAGATAGCAACCCTGCCACTAGGGCGCACCACCCGGACCATCTCCGATAAAGCCTTCGAAATATCCGGCATATTCCGCAGACTGAATCCTGCGGTGGCGCAGGCAAACCTATCGTCGGCAAAGGGCAAAGAAAGAGCGTCACCGGTCATCATGGACACCGAGTTGGACATTCCCCGGCCCAGCACTTTGGCTTCAGCCCTCGCTACCATACACGGTAGCAAGTCAACGCCCACGGCGTGGTCAACCTCGGGACGCTGCGCCAGTTCTAGAGCCAGATCCCCCGTGCCGCTGGAAACATCTATGGCTGGGCCGCTTAGTCCTTGTACCGCCAGAGCCGCAGTCTGCTTCTTCCAGCGGCGGTGCATTCCCAAGGTCATCAGGTCATTCATCAGGTCATAGCGGCCTGAAATACGAGAGAAGAGGTCGGCGACGTAGCGTTGTTTCTCAGCGTCCTGAAGTTCAGCCATGGAGAGGTTTGGGCTAGGCCTCTGGGCCCTGATATTGCATGTCTTCGGGCATCGTCCGGTCCAAACCCAGGGCCACAAAGATCCGCGCCACCACGAAATCCACGATGTCGCTGATCCCCTGGGGCTTCAAGTAAAACGCGGGTTCTGGCGGGACGACCACGGCGCCCATCCGGCTAAGGGTAAGCATGTTCTCAAGGTGGATGCTGTGCAAGGGAGTCTCCCTGGGCACCAACACCAACGGCCGCCGCTCCTTCAAGCAAACATCCGCGCTACGTAGGAGCAGGTTACCTGAGAGCCCTCCGGCAAGTGAGGCGATGCTGTTCATGCTGGCCGGAACGATCACCATGCCTGCCGTTGGGTAGGTGCCGCTGGCAACCGGAGCCCTCAAGTCGTTGATGGGATAGTGGACAAATGCAGGGTGTTCTTGCCACTCGATCAGCGTTTCGTTGAAATTATCTCCCATCTCCTCCTGCCAAACGAGCCGTCCGGCATTGGAACAAAGCGCCACGGTGGGTATGTCGCGGCGCAGCAGTTCGTTAACCGTGGCCCGGGCCATCGCCGCTCCGCTGGCGCCGGTTATCCCAACCACCACTGGGTTGGTTTTCATCGAGTTTGCGGAGGTCATAGTTCCACCGCCAGGATTGTAAATAACAGGAGAACCATCGATATCACACTGTTGTACTGGAAGAGTGGCGACCGTAATTTAGACAGGTCATCAACCTTGAGTAGTCCGTTCTCGCCGGCTAGTAGTGTGACCGCGATAGCCCAGCCGATGAAATAGTAAAATGACAGGTCCATCCAAAAGCCCAAGGCCAATAGGGCGGCAGCGGCGGTAGCGTGCATCATCCGAGTGGTTCGCAATGCTGCGGCGACACCCCATCGCTTGGGGAACGAATTTATGCCGTATGATCGGTCGAATTCTAGGTCGGCACATCCGTAGACGATGTCGAAGCCACCGGCCCATAGGGCGACCACTACCGATAGCAGCACCGCTTCGGGGTCGAGACGTCCGGTCACCGCGATCCAGGCAGCGGACGGGGAGATAGCCAACGCCCAGCCCAAGAAGAAGTGACAGGCCCAAGTGTAGTACTTGGCGAAGGAATACAGGACCACGTAGGCCGCGGCCACCGGCGCCAGGGCCAAGGCCAGCCCGTTCAATTGAGATGCGGCAAAGAAGAACACCCCTGTACCCACAACCATCAACCCCAACACTTCGAAGGGCTTAAGTTTTCCAGTGGGCAGATGGCGATCGGCAGTACGAGGGTTGTGGACGTCTTCTTTCCGGTGAAGGAACCGGTTGGCGGCCATTCCAAGTGTCCGCACGCCGGTTAAGGCCACGGTGATCCAGATGAAAACGCTCCAGCCGGGCCATCCGTCCGCGGCCAAGATCATCCCCATGAAACAGAATGGCAGGGCATAAAGGGATTCCCAGACTCGGATGGTAATCAGATACCGAGGTACCCTTGTGGCAATGATCGAAGCCGGGTTTTTGATTGCATTGGCGGCAGACATGTTCAGTATCTTCTCATATAGCCCAGATCAGTGGGGGTTGACAGTATCGGTTCGATTATCGCCAAGCAAGCTTCGCTCAAGATAACCCGTACTCGGTCCATTTTCCGTCGACCAAGTCTTTTACCGCCGCGTCCATCTCGATGTCCGGCGGCCAGTCTTTTTGGCGTGCGCCCTCACCAGCCCATTTGATGGTTGCGTCGAGACCGACCTTGCTGCCGAACTTGGGGGTAGAGGAACCAATGTCCAGGTCATCGATGGGCCCGTCTGCGAACACGAAATCCTGTCCAGGGTCGATATTGTTTGTAACCCGCCAGGCGACCTCTGAGATATTCTGGACATCGACGTTATGGTCAACCACTATGATGGTCTTTACCAAGCTCATCAGGCCCAACCCCCAGAGACCGTGCATCACCTTGCGTCCTTGTCCCGGATACTCCTTCTTGATGGACACGATAACCAAATTGTGGAAGGAACCCTCAGCCGGCATGTTTAAGTCTACGATCTCGGGCAGGATGAGCTTCATCATAGGCAGGAAAACCCGCTCAGTTATCTTGCCCATCCAGTAGTCTTCCATCGGTGGGCGGCCGACGATCGCGGCCGGGTAGATGGGGTTTTTCCGGTGCGTTATGCAAGTAACATGGAAGACCGGATACGGGTCTTCCATGGAGTAGTACCCGGTATGGTCGCCAAAGGGCCCCTCGTCCCGTTCTTCGCCCGGCGTCACGTAACCTTCCAGCACGATCTCTGCCTGGGCCGGCACCAAGAGGTCGTTGGTCTTGGCCTTGACTAGTTCCACTCCCTCTTCGCGGAGGAACCCAGCAACCGCCATCTCATCCATGTCCGGGGGTAGCGGCGCGGAGCCCGTCCAGATGGTGGCCGGATCGCCGCCCAAGGCCACCGCCACGTCCAGTTTTTCCAGGCCGAGTTCGTGGCTCAGACGGTAATGATGAGTGCCGACTTTATGGGTCTGCCAGTGCATGCCGGTGGTCTGTTTGTCATAGACCTGCATCCGGTATGTACCGTAGTTCTGGATACTGGTCTCCGGGTCCTTGGTGATAACCAAAGGCAGGGTGATGAAGGGGCCGCCGTCTAAGGGCCAACATTTAAGTATGGGGAACTTGTATAGATCCACATCGTTCCCTTGGATAACTACTTCTTGGCAGGGGCCGTTATTCACGGTCTTAGGCTGGAAAGACCCCATCTGTATTAACTGGCCCAAAGTCCTCAGCTTGTTCAATATTCCCTTGGGCGGGCCCTGCATCAGATCCAACAAGCCTTCGACCCGGCCAACCAGGTCGTCCACATGCTCTACCCCCAGCGCCCAGGCCACCCGTTGGTGAGAGCCGTACATGTTGACCAACAATGGGGTGTCGAAACCGGTGACGTTTTCGAACAACAAGGCTGGGCCGCCCGCCTTGATCACCCTGTCCGTGATCTCCGTGATCTCCAGCTCATGGCTTACTGGTGCAGTGATTCGGCGCAACTCGCCCTTATTTTCTAGGAAGCTTATGAACTCTCGTAGGTCTTTGAATTTCATATTTGATTGAGGCCTTAGGTCTTGCTCATTGGCGCCAAGTTTTCCATAAGAGCGAAGACATTGTATCCGCTGGCAAGTCATGGCTTCAATCTGACAAACACCCGGCTGGTAAAACCAAATGGATTAAACACCAGAAATAAAAAAAGGCCGACGATAGTCAGCCCTTTTTTGGTTCTGCG
>VFHF01000306.1 GCA_009392095.1 SAR202 cluster bacterium | reverse complement strand
CTACCGCAAAAGAGAATCACGTTGCGGCCGTCGAAAATCGACGCGCCGTTCTTTAAGGCTGATTGCGGGAAGGTAATTTAGGCAGCCAAGTCATTGAATCGTTAAACGATTCCGTACCTGGCAGCCAACCAATGATACGCCCAAAGAGCGAGCTAATTCAAGCTGAATTTCGGTAAGGCGGGCCCAGTTTGGATGTGATGATACGGTATTTAAAGGGCCTCTATCCGTAATAAAGGGCCTCTATCCGTAATAAAGGGCCCCTAGCGGTAATATGGAAGCCCATGCGAAGGCGAATCAGCGCAGATGGAATCGTTCTGCTATGGCTTTATAGCCCGTATGTTTGCTCCCATGGTTTCGAATTGTTGGGCGCTTGCTTCACCCCGGCTCCTGCGAAAACGTCTTTAGTGGAAGTGGTTTCCACTTTCCTCAGGCCGGCATTGTTGATAGCGTCCAGGTACTCTCCTTCTATTAGATAAGTAATCGTTGATAGAAAATTATTCTCCGACCAAATTGTGTTCGTCGGTTCGGGGTGAATATAAAAATCCGTTCTTGGGGTGAGCAAGGCCGAATACGGTGCGTGATCTGAGGGGCTAGGAGTTGCCTACATGCGGTCCGGGGCGCTCATGCCCATCAGTTCCAGAGACCGGCGAAACACGATCTGGGCTGATTCTACTAACTTCAAGCGAGCCGCGTTCATTGGGCCGTCCTCTTCGTGAGAGGAGACCACCCGGCAGTTTTCATAGAAAGTGTGGAAGGAGTTGGCCAGTTCCGTGGCGTAGTGGGGCAGATGATGGGGCTCCAGACTTTTGGCGATCTCGTCCACCAGTTCCGGGAGCTGCAGCATCACCCGGATCAGCTCCATTTCGCTGGGGTGCGTCAGCAGGCTAACATCGCCGTTGCTCCAATCGATGTTCCTTTCCCGGGCGAGGTTGAGGATGCTGGCGTTCCGGGCGTGGGCGTACTGCACATAGTAGACCGGGTTTTCGGAAGACTCTTTCTTGGCTAGTTCCAGGTCAAATTCCATCTGCGTCGACGGGGTCCGGGCCAGGAAGAAGTACCGGCAGGCATCCGCGCCAACTTCTTCAGCCAACTCTTTCAATGTAACCAGGTTCCCGGTCCGCTTGGAAACCCGGAGCACCTCGCCTTCGCTTCGGAGCGATACCATCTGGGCGATGAGCACCGTGAGGCGGTCCCGTTCGATACCCAAAGCTTCGACGGCCGACTTCATCCGAGGCACGTGTCCCTGGTGATCGGCGCCCCAAATGTCCACTACCGATTCGAAGCCCCGTTGGATGAACTTGTTGTAGTGGTATGCGATGTCAGAAGCGAAATAGGTAGGTTCCCCGGAGGACTTAATGATCACGTTGTCTTTGTCGTCACCGAGCATGGTGGAGTTGAACCACTTGGCGCCGTCCCGTTCCGTGATGTAGTCATTGTCGTCGAGGATCTTCAGGGCGGCGTCGTACTCGCCCCTGGAGAACAATGTGAGCTCGCTGAACCAGTTGTCGAACTCCACGCCGATTCCGGCGAGATCGTCCTTGATGGAGCTGACCATTTTCCCCCGGGCGATATCTCCAATCTCTATCAGCGCCTGTTCGTCATTCTGCTCGAGGAATCGCTGACCTTCAGCTTCAATGATCTCCTTGGCCAAAGCGACGATGTACTCACCCTTGTAGCCGTTCTCCGGCATGTCTGATTCCCGGCCCAGGGAATCTTTGTAGGCGGCAAGCACCGACCGGTAGAACAACTGCATCTGGCTGCCGGCGTCGTTTACGTAGTATTCCCGGGTGACATCGTAGCCAGCCGCTTCCAAGACATTGGCCAATGCGCTGCCTAACACCGCTCCCCGGGTGTGCCCCACGTGGACCGGGCCTGTGGGGTTAACGCTAACGAATTCCACCATCATCTTCCGGCCATGGCCCGAATCGACATTGCCGAACTTATCGCCGGTCTGTCTGACCGCTTCCACTTGCTGCCGCAGCCAAGATTCCTTGAGGTAGAAATTGATGAACCCGGGCTGTGCTGCTTCGACTCGGTCGATCACATCGCCGGTGGCGATATGGGAGGCTAATGACTGGGCCAACTCCAGAGGATCAATACGGGTGGCCCGGGCCAGGCGCAAGGGTAGGTTGGTTGCGAAGTCACCGTGTTCGGAGTTACCCGGCCGCTCCACCTGTATCTCGGGGATGGTCTCCAACTGCAGCACGCCTTCTTGCCGGGCGGCTTCCAAGGCTTGGGCCACGAGTTGTTGGATCGTTTCGATCAATAAAGGAGCCGGCATCGCTGGAGAATCCTCGAGTTCCTGACGGTCTGGCCAGGTGAAATGGGATAACTAAAGGCGGCCGATTGATGGCCGCCTCTCTTGAGTGGCGCTCAATAATCTTACCACAGACAACGTCATTTCCAGGCACGGACCAGCGCCGAAATTTACGCCCATCCACTCCGGTGAAACGCCTTAGGCACAGCTAGTGCCGAGCAAAATTCTCTGGGCGTGAAGCTGCCTGGTACAATTGTTTCGAAGCCGATTTTAGCCCTTTTGTGTACCTGATGGAACAATCTCCGATAACACCGCCCGAGACCCGCGCCGAAGACCAGAACCGCCCTCCTGAAGAATTGATTCAAGGGCTTGTTCAGGAGCTTCAGCGCCTATTGGAATCCGGCCAACGGCCGGAGGCCATTGAGCGATTCGGCGGCTTGCATCCCGTGGACCAAGGCGAGGTCTTGGACGGCCTGTCCAGGTATATTCAACAGTCGCTGATCGCCGACATACTGGAGTATCTGGAGCCCGAGGAATCGGCCGAGTTGCTGGGCGGCCGGAAGCCCGCAGATCTGGCCCAAGTCTTGGACCTTACCGACGCCGATGTGGCCGTTGACCTGCTGCAGCATATCTCCGAGGATAAACAGCAAGAAACCCTGGCGGCGATGGTTGACTCGGCCGAAGTGTCGGAACTTCTCCAGTACCAGGACGACACTGCCGGTGGCCTGATGACCCCCGATTATCCCGTGGTACTCGAGACTACGGCTATGCCGAATGCCCTTGACCAACTCAGGCTATTGGGCCCAGACGCCGAGGACATCAACTCGGTGTTGCTGGTGGACACCGAACACCGTCTGGTTGGGTCGTTGAGCGTTACCCGTTTGGCCTTGGCGCGTGCCCACATGGTGGTCGGTGACATCATGGACCGGAAGATCAACTCGGTTGTTGCCGTGACTGACCAGGAAGAGTGCGCCGGGGTGATGCAACGTTACAACTTGAGCCTGCTGCCGGTGGTTGATTGGGAAGGCCGATTGGCTGGGGTAGTCCTCGCCGAAGACCTGATGGACGTCGTGGCTGAAGAGGCCACCGAGGATATGTTCCGGATCGCCAGCGTAGGCGGCGAAAGGATCGCCGGACCCCTGACCAACTCCCTGCGCAGAAGGCTGCCTCGGGTTTACATCAATCTGGCCACGGCTTTCTTGGCCGCTGTGATGGTCAGCCCCTTTGAGGACACGATAACGAAGGTGGTGGCCCTGGAGGTCTTTCTGCCGGTGGTCGCCAGCCAAGGCGGGATCGGCGGCACCCAGGCGGTGACTTTGGTGGTCCGCAGCATGGCCTTGGGAGAGGTTCTCCGCCGGTTCGGACTTCGGCTTTTGGCCCGCGAGCTGGCCCTAGGGCTGATCCATGGGGTGGCCTTGGGGATCGTGGTCGGGTTTGTGGCGTACCTTTGGAAGGGAAATTTCACGCTTGGACTGGTGTTAGGATTTGCGATGTTGGGGAATATGCTGGTGGCCGGTATGTTTGGGGCGGGGGTGCCGCTCTTGCCGCGCCACCTCAAGATGGACCCGGCGGTATCATCGGCGGTCTTCGTTACCACCTTCACCGACGTTATCGGCTTTGTGTTGTTCCTTGGCCTAGCGGCGGCCTTTATTGACCACCTGGTCTAGACCGGCCCGTAGAGTATTGATTAGAAAATTCGATTGATGGGGGAGATATGCCCGGACAGATAGCTTTGGTCGGCGGCGATGAATTCAGGCCCGGTTGTGAAGGTATGGACCGAGAGATCATGCAGGCTTCGGGCCACGATCCGGCCAAAGTCGTGGTTATTCCTACCGCCGCGGTCACCGGGCCGGGAAAGGCCGCCAACGACGGCGCAACCCATTTTAGCGCCCTAGGTGGCGATTCCAGTCAACTGATGCTTCTGGAGCGGAGCCATGCCGAAGACCCTGATTTCTTCGCGCCGGCCACTTTGGCTGATGTGATCTACTTCACCGGCGGCAGTCCCGAACACCTGCTGGAAACTGTCAATGGTTCCCCGTTTCTGAAGGCTATTTTGGCCTCTCAGGAAAACGGGGCGATTCTCGCCGGATCCAGCGCAGGGGCGATGGTCATGGGGTCTATGATGCGCCGTCCAAGGGCCGGCGGATGGGTCGAAGCGCTGGGCGTGGTCCCCGGCGTTGCAGTCTTGCCTCACCATGAGCGGCGAGACCAAGCTGAAACCTCCAAAGAGATTCAAGACTCGGCGCCCAGTGGTCTGACATTTCTGGGAATCGACGCCCGCACCGGCTGCCTGGGAGTGCCTGGAGACTGGCGGGTTGTTGGATTCGGCCGGGTAACTGTGTACGAGGGCACGGAATGGCAGATCTTCAACGCCGGAGATAAGCTGCCTGCGGGGTTCTAGCCCAACCGTATCTTTATCCCTGGCTTCATCATCCTCGTTTTTTGTAAGAACCGTATAGTCGTGTTTTTGGCATAAAAAACATGACACTGATGCGCAAACCGGCCACCATAATTGGAGCCGGAGGCCGGGCCGGGACCGCCCGCGCCCAGATGCAGTTACACGAGACTCTGGGCGAGACCGGGGCTTTAGTCATCGTGAAGACGGGTTTGCAGGTTACGGCGTTTGCGGACCAACAATTTGATTCAGATGTCAATCTGATCGGCGAGAATACCAGGGAATTACTGGGCAGCCATCTGGACGCGCTGGTCAAATGGACCTTGCAGATCGCCAGGCCCCATGAATTCATCAGCTAAGCTTGTGAGATGGACACGGCAACCGCCGTGGTTTAGTCGGCCAGTCTACAAGTTACTTCCGCCGCTCTCTCAGCTTCTCGTAGACGGCTTCAGGTTGGACGCTGGTGGCGGCCAGTAGCACGAGGGTGTGGTAGAGCAGGTCGGCAACCTCTCCGGGCAGGCTCTCGGCGTCGTTGATGGCCGCGGCGATGGCGGTTTCTCCGGCCTCTTCCACGACTTTCTGGGCGATGCGAGCCACACCCTCCTTAAACAATGAGGTGGTGTAGCTGCCCTCGGGCATCTCCTGCTGGCGGTCTTTGATCAAGGCGAACAACTCGCCCAATACGCTGGGGCCAGACTCGGTCATCTCGTATTCTTCGGGCAGGCCCTCTAGCTGGTTGAAGAAGCAAGAGACTTGGCCTGTGTGGCACGCCGGGCCATCTGGATCGACCTTCAACAGGATCGTGTCGGCGTCGCAGTCTAGGTAAGCCTCCTTGAGGTTTAGGTAATTACCGGACATCTCGCCTTTGTGCCACAGGTCTTCCCGGCTTCGGCTGTAGAACCAGACTTGGACGCCTTCCACCGTGCGTTTCAATGAACCCGGGTTCATGTAGCCCATCATCAAGACTTCGCCGGTGTTGGCATCTTGGGCAATGGCGGGCAGCAAGCCCTGTTCGTTGAGTTTAATTTTCATGATTAGCCTTTCTATCGATTGGGCGTTGATCGGGTGGAATGTTCCCGATGGGCTACGAGCCCAAGCCGTCGTCCAAAAGTTTGGGCAATTCAAATAGGCTTGATATCTGA
>VFHF01000305.1 GCA_009392095.1 SAR202 cluster bacterium | reverse complement strand
TAATTGAAAAGATTTTCCGAGACCGTGGTTTGAACGTAGTAGGAGTGCCTACCGAAAAATAAAATAAAAAGGCCCCCAACTAGTGGAGGCCATTCTTTGTACGGTTTTTTTGTTTGAACTATGCTGAGCCTTGCGGAGCTATGCTGAGTTGTAGGAAGGAAATTTGGAGCGGGCGATGGGATTTGAACCCACGACATCTTGCTTGGGAAGCAAGCACTCTACCCCTGAGTTACGCCCGCTTGGAGCCAAGATTATAGCAACTAGGTATCATGCCGTCACCGTAGTCGGCTTTGGGCATAGCAAAAGCTGGTTCGCGGGCCTGCTTCGTGTAGCGGTCAATCGCTCTCGGTTGCATTGTGACAGAATCACCGGTAAGCCGGCGAGACGATTGAAAACACATCCTCCAAACAAGTTGCGCTCGATCGAACATTGTGGTTTGAAGGGATGTAACTAAAAATTGGTAATATCGCATCTGTTTAGCACGCGGAATCAATAGCGCAGATATCACACTGTCGGTAAGGAAGTATGGTTATTGGCGTTAGGTTAATTCTCTAGTAAAAGATGTTAGGGAAGATTGGATAAATTCGGGAAGTGACAGGCTGGAGACTTAGAAACCGGGGACTTGTATTGTCCGCAGCACACTTCTAGACAATGACTTCGGCTTGCTGCTTACCGACTGCCGCTGATGTGTTCGCCACGGCGGTCACGCATTGAGATGGGGACGATGGTCCAAGACAGGCGGTTTGGCTGAGCCGCCTGAAACACCTCGGCCGATTTTTGTAAGAGATCTCGGCCAACCCCAGGGTGCCTGAGAATGCCGTCGGCGGCCTCGGCAGTGGTTCCGGCCAAAAGTGACAGGCGGACATCAATCAATTCGTCGTCCAGGCCCTTGGCCATGAGCACGAGCATGTCGGAAGCCAACAGTTTTTCCCGCACCTGGTAGAAGACTTCGCCTGCAACTGTCTCCAGGAAGAACCATTCAAGCAGATCATTTGGTGATGGGAAGACCGCACCGGGTTTAGATGTCGCCGCCTCATAGTAAAAGTCTCGAACATCGTCGGTGATGTAGCGCAACAACTGGGGCATCGGGTGAGCGTAACCATCGGGAACAGCCATGTCTACGTTCACGGCAAACCGCGCCAAAATCTCGAGCATCTCGTCGATAGCATCAACGCCCTTGCCGCTCGTTCCGACGGTCGTACGGCCTCGGCTGTGTAGGCCCTCATCGAACCAAGGCCGAAGTAGCTGTGCCTCTTGCTGTAGTTGCGCCGTCAAAGCGCCGGACTCGCCTTCCGGAACCGGGGTGGGGAAAGTCACTGGACATGACCACGCCTGATCCTCGTCCGGAACATCGTCGCCATCATCGGGGTAGTCGACCAGCACAGGGCCGCTGGCCTGGTCGACTAATGCCAATGTGCGCCGCAGGACGTCCAACTGGATTTCAGGGCGATTCGGCGGACCCAACGGGCGTCCAAATGGGAATGGGACCCACAGCGCACGGGAGGGTCTGACCGATTCCGTGACTGGCCGGACCAGGCTCATTTGGACCGTTGCGATGCCTGCCCCGCCTTCCGATTCAGGTCGTTCAATGTATTGCGCTAGAACGCCCACTGCGTTCGTGCAGCCGGGTCAAATGGGAATCAACAGGACGAGATTGACCTTGTCCCCAAGAAGGAGTTTAGAAACCTCCTTCGCCGCTAGCTCCATCCTTTGGGGCACAGTGGATCCCATGAACGAATAATGCCAGTCCGAGACTGAACCTATCTCCCCGGACTCGGCCAGCGTCCGCATGTGGTCAAGAGGAAAACAAACGTTTACGTCCTGCTGGTAGGCGCTGCGGTCAAAGTTGATACTGGAGTGCGTCATAGCCAGATCGCGATAGTCGACATCACCCGGGATGATCCGGAAATCACCTTCGTGACCGGTAAACGGCCGATCATCGGCGCGGTGGATAGCAGCCGTGGTAATTATTGCGATTCGGGCTTCGTGCAGGTTCGGCGCCTCAACCCAAGGAGTCTGCTCGAAGGGCGCGGTGCGCTCTTTCATGTTGGCCTGCAAACCCACGGGAATGTCTGCCCAATGGACCATGCCTGCACTCCTTAATTGGCGTTAATGCCTAAATTTACGACTGGAATCAAAAAGGTCGAAAAAGACCGAGTCAGTCTAACACGCACAGATCGCCGTGAAAGAATCGCATTATCGGACCGTTGCAGGTCACTTTCGGAGGCTCTCGTAAGCTAAACGCCGGCCTACGTCTCTTTGTGGTCCATCAGCCAAGATATGGCTTGGACGTCGTCTGACATCCAGCGTTTGGCGGCCTCGAACCGGTTTTCTTGAATCTCCACGCCTAGACCGTCGGCCAGCCTCGTCATGAAGTTGAACAGACATGTAATCATGACAGTAGATAAGACCTGCTGTTCATCCAACCCAAGACTGCGGAGTTTCTCGAGGTCGGCCTTGGTGCTTCCCGCCGGATTCTTGGTGAGTTTAACGGCGAAATCCAACATTCCACGGGTCTGGTCGTCAAGGTCAGCTTGGGTGTAATCGTGCATGATGTGGCTGGCAAGCTCAGGGTCGTCGGAATGCTGACGGAGGAACCCTCCGTGAGCCATGGTTCAATAGCGGCAGCTATTCACCGCGGCCACGACGGTGGAAATGGCCTCTTCCTGCACCCTGGTCAGCGTCGAGCCGCCGAAGGTTATAGCGGCGGCCAGGTTTTGAACTGCATCCATGGCCGGCTTATTGATTGACATGGACGCGATTACCGGGGGCAGGTCTACCTTTTCTTCTTTGATCCAAGACATCTGTTCACTCTTACGTGCTCTTGAAGTTCGGTTTAACTCCGCATCTTAGATGCAGAGGCCCAAGATCGCGTTGTTAGGAATTTGTTTTCTGAATCTCAGCCCAGTAATCCGTCCACTCTTCTCGCATCGATTCTTCGGTCTTCCCAGGCGTGTATCCGGGAGAGATGACCGGAGCAGCCTTGTTCACAGTGATCAGTACATAGCGTTTGGCCGGCAGGCCTGAGCGGCGAATACCGTGACTGCCGGTGGTGAAGGCGTCTTCAATCTCATCGAACAGGTCTCCGCCAGTCAGTATCTCGGCGGTCCCTTTGAACCTGTAACCCTTCCGGAGAAAGGTGTCCAGGACGTTGATTTCGCAGGCAGGGTTGTGGCCCAGGTTCTCGATGGTGACCGGAGAGCCAAGGTCGGCAAAGACCAGGTGATCATCGTCCCAGATGGTGGCGGTGCCCTTTGGCGAGAGGTTGGGCGAGCCGTCGGGGCATACAGTGGCCATGAAACCCATGCGCTGCTGCCGGACCACCCGTTTCATGTCGTCGGTTAAGATGCCCATTCAGACTCCTTTTGACGCCGACTGGCGGGAAATTCGAGGCTAGTATACCGATGTCAACGACCTAACGGCAACCGTCAGCGACCGGCTTGAAGACGGCGTTGGCCGATGCTAACTTTTTCAGAACAAAACCCTTATTCGACCAGTGTCATCAAAGCTCGATGTCGGGTATACACACAGGATGGACAACATGCCGTATGTGAACACGATTCCTTATGAGGAATCAGATGGCGAACTTAAAGAAGTCTATGACATGCTGCTCAAATCGCGGGGACGCATTCCCAACGTCCAGGCGGTGAGCAGCCTCAAGCCCAACATCATGAAAACCCTGATGGTCCACGTGGGCTCAGTGATGTTCGACGAGTAGGGGGTGTCCCGTGCCGAGCGTGATATGGTGGCGGCAGTGGTATCGGCGACCAACAAATGCCAATATTGAACCCTCGCCCACGCACAGGCCATCCGTGGTGAGGACCCCGAGTTGGAGCTAGCCGAATTCCTGACTACCACCCCCTCAGGCGTAACACAGGACTGGGTGGATGAGCTTCGCAGCGTCGGCTGGGAAGACCAGGCGGACAAGCTGTCGTTTAAGGACGATATGGCGCCAAAGGTCTTCGGGAAGATAGCCCCCACACCCAAAGCCCCGGTCGCCTAGACGCCCGCATATATTCATATTCAAGACTCGCGACAGCTGATCCAGCCGGCGGCCCTTTCTGCTATCACGATTGCTGTGGCGTTGGTGTTGGCACGCACAACGTTAGGGCAGACCGAGAGGTCAACCACCCGCAGGTTCTGCAGTCCCAGCACGCGACAGTATTGGTCGACCACGGCCATGGGGTCGGAATCCGGACCCATTTTGCAGGTGCCCGAGGTGTGTTGCGTGGTGGCCACGTTCTGCCTCAGCCAGGCGTCCATCGCATCGTCAGTGGCCACATCCTGGTCAGTGGGCGACAGCCGGCGCTCAATCAGCGGGCCGAAAGAAGGGTGCTCCAGGAATTTCAAGGATAGCTGGATGGCCTCCCGCATTCGTTGCCGGTCCCATTCACTCTCGAAATAGCGGAAATTTAGGTTCGGTGGGTCGCTGGGATCGGCCGAGTTCAGAGTCAATTCTCCGGCGCTATCGGCCAGCTTCAAGATGCAGGTGATCCTCATTCCCTGAGGACGGTCTGGGCTGCGGCCCTGCAGCGGGTCGCCGGCCCGCAGTCCGGTGAACGAGGAAGGGAAGAGTTGCATATCGTTGCGTGTGTCCGAGCCCTCGGCGGTATAGCGCAGGCCGCTCTGGATCCGGGGCTCCACGGTGGCCAGTTTGACGCCGTCTTTAGGTTCAAGCTCAACGTTGATCAACGGGTGGTCGCGCAGGTTCTGGCCGACGCCCGGCAAATCATAAACCACCGGAATACCCAACTCACCCAGGTGAGCGGCGGGACCGACGCCTGAAAGAAGTAACAACTGGGGAGTGGCGATGCCTCCTGCGCAGAGGATGATCTCAGAACCCTCTACAGTGAATTTTTCGCCACCGCTCTCTACTTCCACGCCTATGGCACGGTCTCCGTCGAACACAACCCGGTGTGCCAGGACATTGGCTTTGACGGTCAGATTTAGCCTGTGACGGTTGGGGTTCAGGTAGGACAGCGCCGCGCTCATCCGGATGCCGCCAGGGTTGTTCATGGGCAACGCGCCCGTCCCGGTTGAATCAGGGTTGTTCATGTCCGGGTCTTCCGGGAACCCAGCTGCGACGGACGCCTGATGGAAAGCCTCGTTCACCGGCATGAATTCTTCTCTGGGCAAACGCCAGACCGGGATGGGCCCGTCTGTCCCGTGGAAGTCGTCTCGCACGTTCAGATCGGTCTCAAGCTTGCGGAAGAAGGGCAGCAGGCTGACGTAGCTCCACTGGTCGTTGCCCTCGGCAGCCCAATCGTCGTAGTCCTCAGGCACGCCGCGGAGGAATACCTGGCCGTTTACCGAGCCTGATCCGCCGATAACCTTGCCCCGGGCCACCTGCATGGGCACACTCTGTTCCGGCGTCCCCTGGCCACGGTAGGCCCAGTTGAACGGTGAGTCGATGTCGGTGGCTTCCTGGCGATGGCCCAGCTTCAACGCGTCGGGTAGTTGATCTATGTCTGGGTAATCATGGCCGGCTTCTAAGAGCAATACCGACCGGTTGGGGTCTTCGCTCAGGCGGGTGGCCAGAGTGCAGCCGGCCGAGCCTCCGCCCACGATGACAACGTCGTATTTCATCTTTCCTCGTGTCTAACGATTAATCTACCGGGCAGAAATGGCGGCTTGGGCCAGCAGTTTGGTTGTGCGCTCCAGTGAGGCTGCACGGTCGCCCCCGGCGATGATGGGCGAAGCCAGGATCTCGGTCGCGCCCATGTCCAACAATTCTTGAATCTTTTGGGCGGCGGTCTCTTCGTCGCCCAGGATGGCCACGCCCTCAATCATGGCGTCACTCCATTTGCCTTCTTTGGCCTCAGGGTAACCGGCGGCGATCAGCATGTTTTGGTAGTAGGGCAGACCGGGGTGGCCGAACTGCTCCCGCATGGCAGCCCTAACCTCGTCCAGGTTGTCGTGTACGCAGATGGGGACATGGGCGATGAGCGGCGGGACCGGCCGGCCCGCCTCATCGGCCCCCTTCTTCATAGCCGGGATGGCCACATCCCTT
>VFHF01000304.1 GCA_009392095.1 SAR202 cluster bacterium | reverse complement strand
CGTACCCGTGATTAGGTTCGGTTGCTCTGGGTTCCAATTGTTCATCTAATCAGAACAGGGACAGACCGTGGTGGGTCTGTCCCTTAGATTTCTTCCGATTGATTTCGGGTATTTGTTTGTCGAGTTAAAACCGGGGCCCCGCTTTACGGCTGGCCGTTATTTCACAATGGAATTGAGTGTAGAAACGTGCGCTCCTAGTTGTCAGCGCACACCTGACATTCAACACGTATGTCCTATTTCCCAAATCGGATGCCGGGCCCGGGAACACCCGAACACAGTGGCCGGGCCCGGCATCCTCTGACGTTGACTGCGCATTTCGGTGTGTGGTAGTTTTGATTCATACATTTTTGCGGTTGTTACCGTCGAAAAATCTTCCCGAGACAGTCTCCCAAGGAGAACAGGCAATGGAAGTTACGACCCTCGCCATCGAGAAACTCAAGGAAGTTATGGAAGAACAGGGTGAAGCTAGCGGGTCGCTGCGGGTAGTCGCGATACCTGCCGAGACAGGTGGCCTTCAATACATGCTGACCATGGAAAACGAATCTCAAGCGGACGACACCGTACTCGCTATGGACGGAGTCAAGTTCCTCATGGACTCAGACAGCGCCCCCTTCTTGGAAGAGGCAACCATTGATTACGTCGAGAACCTGGGTGGACAGGTTGGGTTTGTAATCAACAACCCCATGTTCTCCAGTGCCGGCGGCTGCGGAAGCGGTTGCGGGTGTGGCAGCGGCGGCGGTGGTGGTTGCGGCGGCGGCGGCGGTGGCTGCGGTTGCGGCGGCGGTGGCTGCGGCGGTCACTAAGCCAAATCCAACATAGTTAATCAAATGGGCCTCAGTTAACTGAGGCCCATTTTTTTGATTAGGTAGTCGACCGGAGTCGTAAAGATTTTCTTGACGCTCGGTAATCCCCGCAGCATAATCCCAGTCTGAAGGGGCAACGACAGGAATTCATTTTCCCCTCCGCTACGCCAAGGGAATCTTGCTGGAGACAAACATGGTGCAGTCACCCCACGGCATTAACTTCGAGTCCAACCGGCCTGTGATCATGGGACGAAACGGTATGGTTTCCGCCGGACATCCTTTGGCCGCCCAAGCCGGTATGGCGATCCTGCAAAAAGGTGGGAACGCCATGGACGCCGCCATCGCCACGGCTGCAGCCTTGAATGTGGTAGAGCCCAATATGTCGGGCGTTGGCGGCGACGGCTACATCATGATTTACAACAGAGCGCAGAATAAGGTAGACGTTTGCAACGCCACCGGCGCCGCCCCTTATGCCACCGACTTAGCAACGTATCAGGCGACCGGTATCCCCCAGAAAGGCATCTTATCGGTGTCGGTACCCGGCCTTGTGGACGGGTGGCTGGCAGCCCACGAGAAATACGCCACACTAAGATTGTCTGAGCTTTTCGCCGCCGCCATCGACTTGGCGGATAACGGTTTCCCGGTGTCCCACGTGCTATCAAGGGTCATCGCCGGCGACCGTCTTGTCCAAGAGTTTCCAACATCCCAGGCGATCTTCGCTCCAGGTGGCAAAGCTCCAAAGCCAGGAGATGTGATTCGCCAAAGAGACCTGGCAAAGACTTTTCAAGCCATCGCCGACGGCGGCCGGGATGCCTTCTACCAGGGCGAGATCGCCGAGGCTATCGTCAAGTTCAGCCAAGAGCAGGGCGGATTGCTATCCATGAAAGACCTGGCCGATTGCCGTTCCCGGTGGGAAGAACCCATCTCCACCTCCTATAACGGCCACTCAGTCTACGAGGCCCCGCCCAACTCCAGCGGGCATATCCTGCTGCAAGAGCTAAACATGGTGGAGCAATTCGATCTGAAGTCATTGGGCTGCAGCACCGCCGAAAGCATCCACATGATGGTGGAAGCCAAGAAACTGGCATTCATCGACCGTGAAGCCTACATGGCCGACCCGGACCACACTGATGTTCCCACGCTGGGCCTGATCTCTAAGGAGTACGCCAAGGAACGGGCCAAACTCATCGATCCAGACCGAGCATCCGACCCTACCCACGGAGATCCCTGGGTCTTCCAAGGCGGCTCCGGCGGGGCAGGCAAAGTGGCGGCTGGCGCCATAAAAGAAGAAGACACCACCTGTTTCGTGATCGTCGACCGTTGGGGCAATGCGGTGTCCCTACTCCAGAGCATACAAAGCTCCTTGGGTTCCAGCCTCGTCGCCGGAAACACAGGGATCCTGCTCAATAACCGGATGACCTATTGGCATCTAGACCCGGGCCACGTGGACTGCCTCCAGCCCGGCAAGCGGGTCCGCCACACCATGAACCCTGTGATGGTCTTCAACGGCGACGGTCCAGCGTCCATGGGGAAAGCCGCCGGCGATGGCAACTTGATGCTCGTCTGCGGCACACCGGGCGCCGACACCCAGGTACAGACCAACATGCAGGTGATCACCCATCTAATCGACTTCGGTATGACCGTATCTGAGGCGGTGGAAGCCCCTCGGTGGCGCAATTCCCACAGCCCCACCGAGTCTAACGTGCCCCACGTCTGTGATAATCTGTTGCACATGGAGTCTAGGTTCGGAGCGGAAATCCGCCAGGAACTGGAAAGCCGGGGCCATCAACTGAATATGATGACCGATTGGGGCGCCCAGGGCAGCGAGATGATGATTCAGGTGGACTCGGAAACCGGTGCCCTCCACGGAGCCGCTGACCCAAGGCGGGACGGCTACACCGTCGGCTGGTAACAATAATTACGGACGATTGACGATAGATGCGCATTCCCGGCGAAAAAAGAAGCCCCTTCCCCGACGACTGCGGTGGCCGGGCCGGCGTCTTTGCAGAGGCCGTTAGAGACGGCGATATGGATCTGGCATGGTCCATGCTGTCCAAGGAGACCCGCGGCATGCGTATGGGGGTCTGGGCAACTCGCAACCAGATCAACATGCAAGACGCCTACCGGGCCGGATATAACGAAGACCATCCCATGCGGGCCGCCATGCTGGCCGACTTCCGGAGTACGGTGCTGAGTCTCTGGCCCTTGGAGGACCTGACGGACCTCGGCATCTCGCCCACCAGCTATCTGGACGACGTGCATGCCTTCGCTTTTCTGCCATTCGGCATGCGGGATGACACTACCGAGGTCGAACACGGCCGAGCTATGAACGGGCTGATTCTACCCATGCTCTGGGAGGACGACGATTGGCAGGTCGACCTTCCCGGCTGGCGCTTCCTGGAAGTGCCGGAGAAGACCTAACATCTTGAAGCGGCACACTTTGCCGGAGATCACGCCTCCTCGCCTCGCAGTTGAAACTCCGGTCTGCGAACTCTGCAAGAGAGAGTCCCTACGCTTCACCTCCCATCACCTTGTTCCTCGATCCCGAGGCGGCAGATTCGGTCCGCAAGTCAAGCTCTGTCCCACCTGCCACCGGCAGCTCCACGCCATGTTTTCCGAGTCCACCTTGGCCAAAGAATTGAATTCCATAAGTACGCTGCGGGCCAATCCGGAATTCTCAGATTACTTGAGGTGGGCACGGCATCAAAAGGGGCCAACGAGCTTCCGGGTTAGGCGGGCAAAGAACCGCCGTTAGACGCTCTTCCTCCTTGTGCTGCCAACGGGCCGGGTAATATACTCCGGTTGTTATGGCTCAGCCTCACGAAGAGTCCCCAGACGGGCTCACCAGACTAGCTCTTTTTCCATTGAACCTGGTCTTATTCCCAGGCATGGAACTGCCTCTACATATCTTTGAAGAAAGGTACAAGGACATGATTGGGGAGTGCCTGGAGCAGGATGTTCCCTTTGGGGTGGTCCTGATCAAAGAGGGATTGGAGGTTGGCGCTCCGGCAGACCCTGAGCGCATCGGAACCTCGACCCGTATTCTCCGCTCCGAGATCCTGGACCAGGGGCGCATGAACATCGTGACCAAGGGCGAGCGACGGTTCGAGATTGAAGAGATCATCCAGAGGGTGCCCCATGTCGTCGGACGTGTGAGGTTCTTGGTGGAGCTGGAAGGTGAAGGCTGTGCCGAGCTCATTCCCCAGATCAACGACGAATACATAAACCTGGTGAAGAACCTAACGGCTCTGACCGGGGGTTATACCTCGCGGGTCGAGATACCGGAAGACCCTATTGAGCTTTCTTACGCCATCGCCGGCAATCTAAACTTGGAGCCGCACCTGCGCCAAAGCCTGTTGGTCACGGAAACGGCGGCAACCCGGCTGTTTGACCTTATCCCACTGTTGAAACAAGGCAACGAAACTCTACGAGAGCAGATCACGAAACAGAACCCCTTCCAGGGAAACCGCCTGAATTAGCGAACCTAACCAGTCTTGGTCAGATCTCCAAAGAGCCGTAGCGCAGCCGCCTCGGGAATCATTCCCGAGAAAATCTCCGGATGTATCATCTCCGCCATGATTTCCAGCCCAGTCACCAACCTGGGGCCAGAGCGGCTGGTGTAGGCGCCGGCATCGATGACGTAAACCCGGTTGTTCTTCACGGCGGGTAGCGATGCCCAGCCATCCTTGGCAGTCATTATCGGCATGTCTTCCAGTGCACGCTTCACGTCGAAACCGCATTGCATCATGATGATGACCTCCGGCTGGCTGGCCACTACTTCGTCCCAATCCAGCTTCAACGTCCCGGTGTCTTTGTCGCCGAAACTATTCGTTCCGCCGGCCAGATCAACCATCTCCGGCACCCAATGGCCGCCACACATCACCGGGTCTGCCCACTCAACGTGAAGCACGCTCGGTTGTTTGTCCACGTCCTTTGCGCGCTCGGCTACCGCCTCTATGCGCGCCGTGAGCCCCTCAGTGATCTCCGCGGCCTTGGCTTCAGTGCCTGTCGCCCGGCCGATGCGGTTCAGGTCTTCAACAACGTCCGCGATATGCAGCGGGTCCAATGACAACACCTCGGGCTCTTTCGCCAACCCCACGCTTACCTCGGCAACCTGCCGAGATGAGATGGCTCAAACCTCGCAGATGGCTTGTGTTATCAGCAAGTCCGGCTCAGCCTCTTGCAGCAGTTTGGTGTCGATATCATAGATCCCAAGCCCCTGGGCCAAACGCTCTGCGATCACCCTGCTGATCTCACCGCTGGTGGGCTCTGTTCCTTCGAAAACGCTGTGGACCACATGGGGCTTGTCACGCGCCTCCGGAGGGTAGTCACACTCGTGAGTAACACCGTAGAGTTGGTCTTGTAGACCTAGGTCATAGACCATCTCGGTGGCGCTGGGCAAGAAAGAGCAGATGCGCATATATCGTCCCCGGCTGACAACTTGTAGCCGTTAAGTTAATGATTAGGCCGGTTTGGCCTCTGGGTTTTCAGTATCTACCGGTGTTTCTCCGTGTGGTAAACCAACTCCACGGTGGTATCAGGGGTCGCCACGGCGACCGAACCATAGAGGGGTCAACGCTTCTTCCAGATTTCGACCAGATTGTGGGCGTCTTCGTCATCGACGCCCCACATCTCAAACTTGATCCGGATGGCATCATAGAGGGACAGGTCGCCGTGATTGGCGTCCGCGTCTCGGTACGACTCTACGCCAACGTCCATCCAGTCCAATGCGATGTCGTCATTGTTGGCCAACCGCTCGACCATGTTCACGGCGCAGGCGGTGATGCCAGAGAAGAAGAATTCCCCAGCGCCCAACTCCTCTCCGCCGGCATCGTCGGCCACAAAGTGATGGGTGCGGGCATTGCATATAGCCCTGCCTAGAGTGCCGGTGCTGTAGGCCCTTGCTTTGTAGGCCAATGTCAGGTTTGCCATCTCTTCCTCCGTCTTTCTGCAAATCGTTGATCAGGTGCCACCTTTATTCGGGCACCCGGTAAGCGAAACAATCGACTATCTCTATAACTATTGACGGTCGGGCCAAGCCCGTCGTACCGATCACCGCCGGCAGGGTGGGTTGGGCACGAACTCCCGGAAAACTTCGTTGAACTTTTCCCAGTTGTCCATGTTTGTTAGGAAAACCACCATGTTGGCCACACTGTTGAAGTTAGTCCGGCCGGCCGTCAGCGTGGTTTCAATATGATGGAAGCAGGCCCGGTATTAC
>VFHF01000303.1 GCA_009392095.1 SAR202 cluster bacterium | reverse complement strand
TCGGAGTAGCTAACAAGCAGAGCGGAAACACCCCCTATCTATCGCAAGTGAAAGGGGGGTGAAGGTAACGGATTCTGATAGATCAGGGTATCTGTGAAACAGTGGCGCTAATGGCTTTGCATCAACCTCTACCCGCCAAAAACACGCTCGCGAACTCCTTCGCCTCTGAGGGTCTCCCTAGTGCGGGCGCTGTTGGTGCCCGCGACCATGAGATCGATGGGCGGTTATGACTGGTGGACGCCTCGTCCACTCAAATGGCTGTGGGAGCGCGTCGGTTTTCAGGAAGAAGATGGATTGCCTATTCTCTCGTCATTGCCGGTCGGAGCTGGCAACTAGGGTTCCAAGCCTACGATAGCTACGGTGGCGAAAATCAGTAAGGGCATACCGATAGATTGGTATGCCCTTACTGATTTCTTCCCCATCCTACGCGATTATCCTCAGTCCTTGAACAATACCTTCACGCGGTCCAGGATCCGGTTACTGACTTCGTATTTGCTCAGCAGGGGTAGTTCCTCAACAGCTAGATCCCGGTCTATGAGAGTGACCTTGTTGGTGTCCGAGCCGAATCCGCTGCCCTCGGCGGTGATGTCGTTGGCCGCGATTAGGTCTAGATTCTTACTGCCGACTTTGGCCTTGGCGTTCTCCACCAGGTTTTGGCTCTCGGCGGCGAACCCCACCCGCACAAAATTGCCCTTGGCCGACTTGAGGATGTCCGTGGTCTTGGCCAGAGAGATGTTCAGGTCGTCGTCGGCCTTCTTGATCTTCTGGCCGGCGGTTTCTGTGGGCCGGTAGTCGGCCACGGCGGCCGCCATGACCAAGGCATCGGCATTGGTTACATGTTCTTGGATAGCCTGGCCCATCTCCTCCGCGGTCCGCACTTGGACCACCTTCACCAGCGCGGGGTCTGCCAGACTGGTTGGGGCCGTGACCAGCACAACGTCAGCCCCACGGTCGCGGGCAGCCTCGGCCAGAGCGTAGCCCATCTTGCCTGAGGAATGGTTGGTGATGACCCGCACCGGGTCGATAGGTTCCATGGTGCCACCGGCGCTGACCACAACGGTCCTACCGGCAAGGTCGCCGTATTTTCCCATGGCGTAGGAGATATGCCCCAACAGTTCGGGCGTCTCTAGCAACCGGCCCACGCCTGACAAACCCGAGGCCAGCCTGCCTATTCCAGGCCCGGCGATGACCGCGCCACGTTCTTTCAGGGTGGCCAAATTGGCCTGAGTGGCTGGGTGGTCGAACATGTTGCCGTCCATGGCCGGTGCGACGACCAACGGGCATTTGGCGGCCACGATGGTTGTGGTCAAGGGGTCGTCGGCCAAACCTAAGGCCAGCTTGGCTATGCAGTGGACCGTGGCCGGTGCGACAACTATCACGTCTGCCTGGTGCGCCAGGGCCACGTGCTCAACGCTGTATTCGGAGTCGGGGTCGAAGGTATCGGTCACTACCACCCGGTGGGTGAGGCTGCGGAAGGCCAGGGGCGCGACGAACTGGGTGGCCCCATAACTCATGATGGTGTCCACCAATGCGCCTGCCTGCATGAGCTTGCTGGCCAAGTCCAACGCCTTGTAGCAGGCGATGCTCCCGGTTACTCCCAGGACGACATGTTTGTCCGCTAGCGGTTCAGCCATGGGATCAGTCCAATACCTTGGGCGGTGGCGGGTTCTTGCCGTAGATCAGCCGTAGTCCGACGAGGGTCAGGTCCGGATTGATGGCGTCAAAGACTTCAGCTACTCCTGCGATGATATCCGCGAGCCCCCCGGTTCCGATCACCTTGGCTTCGTTCCCAAGTTCCTTCTTGAAACGGGCGACCATGCCGGTGACCAGACCCGCGTAGCCTAGCACCAAGCCCGATTGCAAAGCCTCGGTGGTGTTTTGGCCGATGGGCGACTTCGGGGCTACCAATTCGACACGGCGCAGTTGTGACGTGTTTAGGTACAACGCCTCGGCCGCGACATTCATGCCGGGCGAGATCGCGCCGCCGAGATATACTCCGTCCTTGGAGACGGCGTCAAATACCGTGGCAGTGCCGAAGTCCACGATGATTGTCGGTTGGCCGTAAAGCTCGATGGCCGCTACGGCATCCACAATACGGTCGGCTCCAACATCTCGCGGGTTGTCGTAACTGATCTGAAGGCCGGTCTTGACGCCGGCCGTGACCGTCAGAGCATTGACCTTGAAATAGGTCTGCATCAATTCTTCGAAGATCCCGGTCAGAGGCGGCACGACGCTGCACATACAAGCATCGGTGATTCCTGAAGGGTCGATTCCGTTTAAAACCAGAAGGTCACGTAGGGTAAGTCCGTATTCGTCGGCCGACTTCCTGGCGTCTGTCGAAACCCGCAGGTTCGCCACCAGACGTTCCCCATCAAAAACGCCAAGGTTGACCATGCTATTGCCTATGTCGACAGCTAAGAGCATCGGTTAAATTATTCCAGAGATAATTACTGGTTTCCCAGCGATATGATGTGGACGCAATTATACGGTAACCCGATGAAAGCGGGCAACGACAGCCGCGAGAATACGGCGGGTGCCAGTGTGCGGGTGGCCTACGTCGTGAAAGGGGTCTAAATGCCCGCCGAAGATCCACCATGACGCTCAGCCAATATGCGGTCGTAGTCTTCCCGCCGCCAGCGGTAGGGCGCGGTGCGGATCTCCCCAGGCTCGCGGGCTGAGCTGAGCAAGGTCAGGGCGTCTTCCAACACCACCCGCTGCTGGTTCGGGTTGCCGGGCGCTCCGAACGGGCGGCCAAAGGGGAACCGCAGCACCAACCCGCGGGGTACCGACAATGCCTCGGCCCTGGTGCGGTCGACCATGAGCACAACGGTGGGGATGCCGGCCGATTCGATGGCCCTAGCTAACAGTCCGCCGGACTGATGGCAGATGGGTCAAGTCGTTCCGATCACCACCCCGTCCACCCCGTCTTCTTTGAGCCGCCCAGCGACTTCCGGGCCTGTTACTTCCATCAAGCCGGATGGGTCGGGGATGTAGCCCATGAAGCTGTAGGTCGGTGTTTGGGCCTCACCTATCAAGCCCTCGGCCTCCAGTTCCAACAGCCGGTGCATGGCAAATACCGAGTCCACATCCTCCGCAACGCCGGTGGTGTCATAGCGAGTGTGGGCCACCCGCAACTGGTCTAGAGGTGTGTCCAAGGGAATCTCCCGGTAGCTCCAGTCTCCATCGGTATCGAACGGCTCCTGGCCCTCAACGTAGATGCCACCGGTGGTTAAGACCGCCACCTTCGACTCAGACAACCGCTTCTCGAAAGGCGACCAAGGGGTGTCATCGAAGGTCATGGGACGGGCGACTTTGGCCGCTATCCGGTCGCCTTCTTCTTCCAAAAACCGATCGACCGGAGACCAGTCTCCGGTCTCCCGCGCCGCCACGTTCAGATGGAACATGCGATTGAAGAACTCGGTAACCTCGTCTTCCTCCGTCCATTTGAGGTACTTCAGTTTGGAGAAAGGCGCCGTCTCCGGGTTCTTAATCAGGTCCAGCTTTTCGATCGCCATGCTTCCTCCCGGGCTATTCCAACGCCGGCATCAGGGACACGGCCGGCGAATTGGATGCGGTAATGTCAGAACTGGTGCAGAATCCTACATAGGATACAGAATATCCAGCGGTTAGGACTGCCCGTGTATTCGTCTATAGAGTATAATCAGCCGGGAGCGTGACTACGGTGCAGTTTTGCGCCTCAACCGCTCTTTCGAGATCAACCAAAATCTTCCCAGTTGCGATACTGGGTTGTCTAGACCACGGGCTAAACTATATGGACTGGGTTAAATGAGTAAATTTATCGACCGCATCGAAGAGATTCTAGAAGGAGCCCCGGCACGCATGGGTTTTGGACCCGCCAGGGCTGAGAAGACCCCCGGCCTGGCCCTGATCGTCCAGGTTTCAGGCAGTCACAAGTCAGGCGCAGCCACTGCCAACGGAGTCTCTCCGGACGGCATAATCATCTCCGGATTGAAAGGCCCGGACCAAGCCGCCGATCTGAAAGATGCGCTGTCCGATACCATTTGGGGGATCAGGACCGATGCCCTGAGCGCTGAGGACGCCAAAGCCTATGAGGAAGGAGGCAGCGGTGTGCTGGCCTTCCAGATGAAGGGCACCTCCCTCGGCGCTGTGTCGTCCGAGGATTCCGCCACAGTGCTGTGCATCGAAGCCGACATGGATATCGAAGACCTGCGTGACATCAACGCTCTGCCAGTGGACGCAGTGCTGTTTCCCCTGCCCGGCGCCTCGTCCTCATGGACCCTGGACGACCTGGCCAAGGTTTCTCGGATTAGTGGCCGGTTGGGAAAATATCTCTTTGCCGAGATAACCGAGCCGCCGTCCGCCGATGACCTGAAAGTCTTGCGCACCGCCGGGATCAATGGGCTGGTGTTGGATGTTTCCGTGGGCAAGGAAATATTGGAGTCATTTAAGAAGACTCTGATGGAGATGCCCAAGGCCGGCTCTGAGAAGTCCGGTAAGTCCAATGCCATCCTGCCTGGCGTGGCCTACTCGTCTCAGCGCGAGGAAGCAACTCCCGAGCCGGATGAGGACGACGACGAGTAATCTGGCCGTGCTCGGGAACAAGGCGCAGGCCTAACTCATGCTTCTGGGGTCCTACGACCTTCTGGCGGACGACCCGTCGGGTTTTTTTCGGCTTGCGGTCTTGATCGCTTTTGCTCTGATAACCGCCGTCACCATCCATGAATTTAGCCACGCCCTGGTGGCAACTACCTTGGGCGATAACACGGCCCGGCGGATGGGCCGCCTGAGCCTCAATCCGATGCGGCATCTGGACCCGAGTGGCACTGTCATGATGTTGGTCGCCGGGTTCGGCTGGGGCAAGCCCGTCCCGGTAGACCCCCGCCAATTGTCCCGCGGCCATACCGACACTGCCTTAGTGGCCGTCGCGGGTCCCATCTCCAACCTGGCCTTTGCGTTCTTATTGGCCATCCCGTTTAAGATTGGGCTTCTGGTGCCGGCGTCACTATCTTTGGACCGCGTAGCTCATGTGATGACGGGCGGTCTCAGCGACGGGGCCGCCGACGTTCTGGCCTTGGTTATTTTCTTCAATCTGCTTCTGGGCGTGTTCAACCTGATCCCGTTGGCCCCACTGGATGGATCGCGGGTCCTGGCAGGCCTAGTGCCCGGGGAACACGGCGCCGCCTACGCCAGGCTCCAGCGCAACGGTCCAGCGGTGCTGGTGGGCATCGTGATGCTCGATTTCGCCTTAGGGTTTGGCATTCTTTGGGGAATCATCGGCCCCGTCGTGCGGACATTAACCACGGCAGCCACCGGATATTAACGGCATTGTCAGCGATAGAGCGTGATAAACTGAATACCGCCCATCCCTGACTGGGAGACACCTTGATATGGCCACGGAACATACTCACGAACACATACCTGAAGAGATATACGGCGTCCTGCCAGATGAGGGCGTCGTCGAATTGACTGATAACCTCACCGGCTATATGCACGAGATCGAACTTGGCGGCCTGACTGACATCATGGGCCAGGTGCTGGATGACCTTTTGGAGCAGTCGGGTGGGATGCCCCGAGACCTGAAATCCGATGACGCCTTTGAGCAGATCACCCAGAACCAGCTAGCGGTCACCCTCGCCTACCATCTGGGCCGGTTGGAAGGGCGTTCCCCCCAGATCGTTCAAAAGATGATGGACGAAGCCATCGAGAAATGGGGTATCAACGGCCTGGAAGAGTCCAACGAGATTACGGATCAGGACTTGGAAAGCCCCAAGGTCCAGGTCTACCCTCGCCTCAGGCGTATCGAATACACTGATGAACCACAACCAAATGTGGAACTCGGCTGGGAAAACCTTGAGGGCGAAAGCCCCTCCGAAGCGCCCTAGTAAAAACCCGGTTTAGAGAGGAGACAATGACCACCGCACCCGCCTATGACCTGCTACTCACCGGTGGAAACGTACTGGACCCGGCCCATGGGATCAATGGCCGTCGGGACATAGCCTTCAAAGACGGTTTGGTGGCCGAAGTTTCCGAGCGCATCGATGCTGCCAAAGCGGCCAATTCGGTCGATGTGACCGGTAAACTAATCACCCCTGGCCTGATTGACCTACACGGCCACTTCTACCACGGCGGCAACCCGACATCTGTTCATCCTGACGAGATCTGTTTATCGTCTGGAACAACCACCGGTATCGACGCCGGAAGCGCCGGCTTCATCAATTACGAGGCCATGCGGGATTACGTGTTTCCCGCTCACCGCACCCGGCTGCTGGCTTTCTTGCACGTCAGCGGAGTGGGACTGGCCAACAACCGCTTATTGCTGGGTGGCCTCCACGATATGCGGATGATCGACGTTGATCAGACCTCTGATGCGATTAAGGCCAACCCCGGGTTCTGCCTAGGGGTAAAAGTCCGTATGCACTTCAATGCGGTGGCCGCCTGGAACGCCCACGAAGCCATGAGGGCCGCCAGGGCCGTGGCCGACCAGTCCGGCACGAGGCTCATGGTCCATGTCAGCGGCACACCCATCGCCCTGCCCGACATCTTGGAATTTTTAGGACCTGGCGACATCAGCACTCACGCCTTCAACGGCCTGCCGGAGAACATATTGGACCGGAACCTGAAGATAAGGCCCGAGGTCCGCGCAGCCGCCGAACGAGGCGTGATAATGGACGTGGCCCACGCTGGGGTTCACTGCGATGTTGAGGTTGCTACCGCCGCCATGCAGCAAGGGTTGATGCCAAATACCATCAGCACAGACATTCACAACCCGCCGCCGGACCGCACCGTCTACAAGATGAACGACCTGGTCAGCAAGTTCCACGCCATGGGCATGTCGCTGCCGGACGCAATTGCCGCCAGCACAAGCACACCGGCCAGCGTGTTGGGCCTGAGCGACACCATCGGCTCCCTGGCGCCCGGAATGTCCGGTGACGCAGCGGTGTTCGACATGCGGGAAGGTAACTTCAAGTGGATCGATTCGGCTGGCCACTCGCAGGAGGGCAAAGTCCGTCTGGACACTTTCCTAACCGTCCGCGCCGGCCAGGTGGGCTGGCGGGAAGGCCGTCTAATGCAGATGGGTGAGTGTTAGCTGGCGGCACAACGAACTTTTATTCCTCTGAACCACGAAAATCCCCCTTGACCCCGTTTGGAATGGGGTGGGGGATTTTTGATCGACCGGTGAAATCCTGGTGGCCCGAGGCTACTCCAACGCGTCGGCTAGCACCTCCGCCAGATGGCGGGCTCTGCGTCCGGTGCCGTCTTCAACCTGCTGCCGGCACGAGACGCCCATGACTGCGACCTCCCAGTCTTCGTCCTTGGCCCGGATAGCTGGGAACAAAGCCTCTTCCCCAATCTTCATCGACAGGTCGTAATGCTCTTTCTCGTAGCCAAATGACCCGGCCATGCCGCAACAACCGGCGTTGATCAATTCCACTTGGTAGCCTGGGGCCAGCCGCAGGGCGGCCATCGATGTCGCTGTCCCAACCTCGGCTTTTTGGTGGCAGTGGGCTTGGAACAAGACCTTCTTTTTCAGCTTACCCAGGGTTAATTCCAACTTGCCGTCTTCCTGAAGCTTCATCAGGAACTCGTCGATCATGTAGGAGTTCTCGGCAACTTTATTGGCCCTCTCGTCGCGCACTAACTGCGGGTACTCGTCCTTGAAAGTCAGCAAACAACTGGGCTCGCAGCCGATCACCGGGATGCCTTGCTCAGCGTAGGCGTATAGCTGGTCAATATTGGCCACCGCGTTGGCGGTGGCGTCGTCCAGCAATCCCTTGGAGATCATGGGCCTTCCGCAGCATTTGGTGTCTGATAACACCACTTTCAGCCCGGCGGCTTCAAGTAAAGCCACCGCCGCCTTCCCGATCTCGGGATAGTTGTAGTTCATGTACGTGTCGTTCAGCAGCACAACTGTGTCAGTTCCCACAAAAGTAGCCGTTTCAAGTCCCCGTTTCGTAAAGGGGGACTTAGGGGGATTTTGACCCTGGCGCGATTTGAACCACTTGGTAAATGTCTGCCGCACGAACTTGGGCGGCTTCCGCTTGGGGTGTATGCCCAGCACCATCTGAGACAACATCTTACCCACGGGGTTGCTTGCCATCAGGTTGGATAACGGGGCCATGCGGCTGCCCCAGGCGCTCAGCCGGTTGATGTTGGCAAATACTCTGTTCCGTAGTGGCACTCCGTTGGCCCGGTGGTATTGGTCTAGGAACTCGTACTTGAGTTTGGCCATGTCTACGCCAGACTCGCACTCGGACTTACAGCCCTTGCACTCCAAGCAAAGGTCCATGGCCTCCCACAGCCGCTTGCTGGTCATAGTCCCCTCGGGCAGCTTGCCCGAAAGCGCGGCCCGGAGCAGATTGGCCCGCCCCCGGGTGGAATGTTCCTCGTCTCTGGTTGCGACATAAGATGGGCACATCGTCCCCACATGTTGCCGGCAGGCGCCCATGCCGTTGCACATCTCCACCGCTCCGGCGAAATCGGTGTCGATGGAAAAGTCCAGTTTGGTCGGCATGCCTGGCGCACTGTAGTCGGCGCCGTAGCGCAGGTTTTGATCCATGGGTGGGGTGTCGATGATTTTGCCGGGGTTCATCAGGCCGTCGGGGTCGAAAGTCCCCTTCAACTCTTGGAACAGCTTGTAGATATCCGGGCCGAACATTTTCTTGTTCCAAACGCCCCGGACGATGCCGTCGCCGTGCTCGCCACTGAGCGATCCGCCAAATTTCTTGACTAGGTCGCTGATCTCGTCGGCGATGGACAGCATCTTGTCCACGCCGTCCTGCTTCTTGAGGCTGACCACCGGCCGTATGTGCAGGCAGCCTACGCTGGCATGCCCGTAATAGGCGGCCTCGGTGTCGTGGTTCCGGACGATTTCATCGAACCTGCGTACGAAATCGCCCATGTTCTCCGGGTCCACTGCAGTGTCTTCCACGAAGGGCAACGGCTTGGCGTCGCCGTGCATGCTCATCAGTAGGCCGAGTCCGTTCTTCCGCACCGCCCAGACGCTGGCTTGGGCCGCCCGGTCCTGCATATTCACGCAGGCGTACCCGTGGCCACGGCTGGCCATGTCGTCTTTCAGCTTGTTTGTTTTGTCGGTCAGTTCCGCTTCCGACTCTCCGTAGAATTCGACCACCAAGATTGCGCCGGGAGTGCCCTCGATGAACGCCATATTTGAGCCCAATCCGGTGGACGCCCGAGAGCGCTCCAGCACGTTGTTGTCCATGATCTCGATGGACGACGGGTCGTGCACCAATATGTCTTTGACTGCTTCAGAGGCGCCGAAGATGTCTTGAAAATGCACCACTGACAATGCAGTCATGGTGGGGCGCGGCACCAGGTTGATCTTGACTTCTGTGACCACGCACAGAGTACCCTCGGAGCCAACGATCATCTTCGTCATGTTGAATGGCGAGTCGGTCAGAAACTCGTCCAGGTTGTAGCCGCTGACCCGGCGCATGATGTTGGGGTAGCGAGCTTCGATCTCGGCCGCGTTCTCCTGGGCCAGCCGCCGCACTCCCCGGTAGATGTCCGATTCCAAGCCGGCCCCGCTGAGCTTGGCCTCAAGCTCCCGGGTCTCCAGCGGCCGAAAATGGGTCTGAGTGCCGTCAGAGAGGACCACGTCTAGTTCTTTGATATGGTCCAGCGTCTTACCGTAGATCACCGAGTGGGCGCCGCAGGTGTTGTTGCCCACGCCGCCGCCGACGCAGGCCCGGCTGGAGGTGGTGGGGTCCGGGGCATACATCAGTTCATAGGGCAGCAGTTGACGGTTCAGATCATCCAGCACGATGCCCGGCTGGACTCTAGCCCACTGCTCTTCTTTGTTGACCTCTATGATCTGGTTCAGGTACTTGCTGAAGTCGGTGACGATGGCATGGTTCACCGTCTGGCCCGCTAAGGAAGTGCCGCCGGCCCGAGGCAGCACCGGAACACCGGTCTCGTTGGCCACCTCGATCACGGCCAAAACGTCTTCTACGTTGCGGGGAATGACCACGCCCACCGGCTCCATCTGGTAGATGCTGGCGTCGGTGCTGTAGAGCACGCGGCTGAAAGGGTCGAACCTGACCTCGCCCGAGACCCGGCGCTTGAGCGCGTTCTCGACATCGTCCCGTTCCGATGCCCGTACCCTAGTTGCCGCCGTGGTGGCCATGTTTACTCCGTAATCATCAGCATTCAGCTATCAGGAGTCAGCTTATCGGAATCGGGTTTTGGCTTCAAGCTGGACGGGGTGAGGGTACCGGATTTGTGGACACCTGGCTGCGGATGTAAACTGGTGGCTGGGTCTTTTTACCGGGATTACGACAGACAAAATTCCGACCGCCTTCGGACGTAAATCCACAGGGATTGAACCATGCCTGAATTTACAAGCCACATCCAAGGGACGCCGCCATGGGCAGAGCTTACGTCTTCTGATTATCAGGGCGACCTCACGTTCTGCAGTGCCCTATTCGGGTGGGAGGACGAGGCCAATGAGATGAGTCCGGGCATGTACTACCACATGCAAAAGCTTAGGTGCCTGGAAGTGGCTGCGTTGTACCAACAGGGTGATGAGGAAAAGCAACAGGGCGTGCCGCCCTATTGGAAGGTCTATTTCACCGTAGATGACATTCGAAAGTCGTCGGCACAGGCCAAGGAATCCGGAGTCTCTGTAATATTTGGCCCTATGGAGGCTTCGACGCTGGTTATGCGGTGTTCTTCAAGACTCCCAGGGCGCCGTGTTGGCCTTATGACGGTCCAAAGACTGCATCGGGCACGGATCAAGGTGAAACGGTGGCCGCCATCTGGAACGAACTGATGCCCAACTCGGCAGCGGAATCCACAGAGTTCCACACTGGACTCCTTGGTATATCGTCGCCCAAAGTGCCCGGCCCGATAGACTACACCATGCTCAATGTCGGAGGCGAAGACTTGGCGGAGGTGATGCAGATCACCGACGACATGGGGCCGGTCCCGCCACACCGGGTGGTGTACTTTGGGGTCGACGATGTGGACGATACGGCAGCCAAAGTCGAGTCCCCAGGTGGCTCTGCGGAGGTTCCGTTGGCCGACATCTTAGGAATCGACCGTTTCGCCGGATTGAAAGACCCACAAGGCGCGATGTTTTTCATATTTAAGTCGGCTAGCTAGGATCAACCTAACAAAAATCAGAGTCGGGAGCGCCGTTTGAAGATCGGTTACTCGCTGTCCAACAACCAAGGTATGGAAGATATCCAAGGGGTGATAGACCTAGCCGTCGGAGCAGAAGAGCTGGGGTTCGACTCCGTTTGGGCCAGCGAGCATGTTTTCAATGTTAGCTATGTCTACGACCGCATCGGCGACAAACCTTACTATGAGCCGCTGACCGTTCTGACCTACGTAGCGGCGGTGACCAGCACCATTGGCCTGGGTACCAGCGTGCTGGTACTTCCCTATCACAACCCCATCCGCCTGGCCAAAGTCGCCGCCACATTGGACGTCCTTTCGGGCGGAAGGGTGATGCTGGGCGTGGGTGTCGGCGTGATCGAAGAGGAACTGGAGGCCATGGGCAGCCCCTTCGCGGAGCGGGGCGCCATATCAGATGAGATGATTGCGGTCATGAAGGAACTGTGGACCAAGGATGACCCAAGTTTCTTGGGCAAGTACCACAGCTTCTCTGGTATGAAATTCACGCCTAAGCCAGTGCAGAAACCCCACATACCGATAATCATCGGCGGCACCAGCAAGGCTGCCGTACGCCGGGCCGCCCGTTCGGGAACGGTCTGGCATCCAACGGCCCTGTCTCCACAGGCTCTAGCAGAGGGCATGGACTATCTGAACGAACAAGCCGTAAAGGCAGGCCGCGACCCTTCGGAGATATCAGTGTCAATCAGCGCCGCCATTGGCAACACACACAATCACAACCGGTATTCCCTTGGTGAAGACCCAGAGGAGATACTCGAGAGGTCTCAGAAATATCAGGAGATGGGCCTCGAGCGTCTCGTAGTCTCACCCAACACCCGCGATCAAACCCAACTTCGCCCGATCATGGAAATGCTGGCCGAAGTTGTGATTCCCGCCGTCCAAAGCTGACAACCAGTAAGGAGCCACCTATGACCATTCACTCATCTGAAGAAGTTAAAAGCTTGCAAGAATCAGCCCTCGAGCATCTCTGGGTCTATCTGCGGGAACCGTCCGACATGGCGGAAAAAGGCGACCCGACGATCTTCGTCAGTGGCAAGGGAGTCCACGTAACAGACGCCCTTGGCAACACATCTATCGACGGTATGTCGGGGTTGTGGCTGAAGAACGTGGGCTACGGCCGCAAAGAGATCGCCGACGTCGCCTACGAGCAGATGCTGAATCTTACCTATATGCCTTTGGGCACAACCACCGAGCCCACTATCCGCCTGGCAGAGAAGATTGCTCAGATAGCGCCCGGCGACATGACCAGATCCTTTTTCACCAGCGGCGGCTCGGAAGCCATAGAGACTGCCCTCAAACTCACCCGCGCCTATTTCAAGCGGGTGGGCGAACCCAACCGGACCAAGTTCATCAGCCGCAAAGGCTCATACCACGGCGCCACCATGGGCGCGATGGCACTGGGCGGCTCTCATCTTTACCCCAAGATAGATTACGAGCCGCTTATGCCCGGTGTCTTCCACGTGCCACAGCCGCTGCCCTACCGCTGCGAGTTCGGCGGCCAAACGCCCGAGGAATGCGCTGAACTCTGCGCGAATGCTGTCGAAGAGATGATCAAGTTCCAAGACCCGGAGACCATAGGCGCGGTGGTGGCCGAGCCCATCGCCAGCCCTCCGGGGTGTGCGGTTCCCGGTGACAATTATTGGCCCCGGTTGCGGGAGATCTGCGACAAGTACGGTTGCCTGCTCATCGCCGACGAGGTGATCACCGGATTTGGCCGCACGGGCAAGATGTTCGCCACCGAGCACTGGGGCGTCACCCCTGACATGATGACCGTGGCCAAAGGAATCACCAGCGGCTATATACCTGCGGGCGGCTGCATCACCCGGGGCGAGATTTCCGACGCGTTCGTCGGTAGCCCAAAAGCGGCATTCAAGCACGTGATCACCTTCGGCGGGCACCCGGTTGCTGCCGCCGCCGCCCTCAAAAACATCGAGATCATGGAGAACGAAGGGATGGTCGAGAATTCGGCCAAACAGGGCGCGTATCTTCTGGATGGCCTGAAAGAGATGAAAGACAAATACAAAATGATCGGCGATGTCCGCGGGCTTGGCCTGTTCTGCGGCATAGAGATCGTTGCAGACCGCGAGACCAAGGAGTACTTCCCTTCCGAGGCCGACCTGGCCAACCGCCTCACCCAAGGCTTTGCCGAGAACGGCCTGCTTGTACGCGGCGGCGACCGCATGAACGTCGCCCCGCCCCTCTGCATCACCTCCAGCGAGGTCGATGATCTGGTCACGATCATGGACAAAGTATTCGGCGAAGTTTCGCATGCACTAGGCGTCTGATAGCAGGAATGCAAAAATCCCTCCCCTCAACCCTGGGGGAGGGGATTTTTTAGTCTAAGGCGGAGGACGACCGGTAGCCTCATGAGGCTATGGTCTTAGGGGAGACTCTGGAATATCTCGGACATCCGCCGCACCCGTTCCGGGTCAACCTTGTTGGTGACGATACCGGCCTCTTTCAGACTGGTGCCGATGATCGCCCCGTCGGAATGCTCGATCACCCGCCAGATGTTCTTCTCGGTTACCCCGCTGCCCACCAGTACCAGCCCATCGGGCGTGGCGCGGCGCACCACGGAAACATCGAAACTGGCTGTTTCCTCGCCCGTTGCCGCCCCGGATACGATCAATCCGTCGGCCAACCCCCTTTGGGCGGTCTCCCTGGCCACCAGTCCCAGGTCAACCGAGCCCAGGGGCACTGCATGCTTCACAAGAACGTCGGCCAACACCTTCACATCGGTGTTTAAGGCCTGTCGGTGGCGCATGGTCTGGAAGGCTTCTCCCTCTATCAGGCCTTCTTCCGCGGCCATGACTCCGTAATGTACGTTCACCCTTATGAATTTGGCCCCGGTCACCGCGGCGATTCCCAGAGCCGACAGGGCATCGTTTCGCAGCATGTTGATCCCAACTGGGACGTTCACCACTTCCTCAACTCGTTCCACAGCCACGGTCATCCCGGCGATGGTCTCCGGGTCAAGACGCCCGGTGCGGAAGGGAACGTCACCGAAGTTCTCTACGATGATCCCGCTTACGCCACCCTGCTCCAAAATGTTCGCTTCTTCTTCGGCCCGGTCGATCACCGCCCGCATGTTCCCTCTCCAGCGGGGAGAACCGGGCAGGGGCAGCAAGTGGACCACCCCGATGAACGCTTTGGACCGGCCAAATAGATCACGGCTCATCGTTAACTGTTCAACTCCAGAATCTGGGTGAGGTTGGACTCGATTCCGGCGAGGTCGCATGGAGGTATATCTTGGATCTTACGTTCAATCATGCTTTGCTTGATAGTGCGCAGGATGTCGGTCGCCACCGACGGGAATACCAAGCCAGAGTCCTCCCAATCAACCATCAGATAGTCGCCGGTCAGTATCCGCCGCGTATTGATGGTGATCGTTGAGACAACGGCCTCCTGGCGGCCTTCCATACACTTTGGAGTGGATCATGCCCAATTGCTCCAATGCCTCGTCAAGGATTGTCTCAGTCAGACCGGTCGTGCGGCGCAGCTCTGGGTACCCTATTTGCCGTGTGTTCGAGTATCTGCTCCAGCGCCCGCCGTCTATTGGTGGCGCCGTCAAGAAATTGGTGGTCATAATTATCAGTCATTTCGGTGCCTATTTCTTCTATTATTTCTCACAATTTCTAAACAATGCACAATTCTGCACCGGTTTTATATCACATCAGCAAGCCTGGCCGGAAGCACCGTGTTGTCATAACGATGTTACAATATGGGTCGAGATTTGGGTGAGGGTGGAGTTGTATGCCCCAGGATTTTATCCACGTTAAAGGCGCCCGGGAACACAACCTTAAGAACATAGAGATCACCATTCCACGCGATAAGCTGGTGGTGATCACCGGAGTATCCGGTTCCGGCAAGAGTTCCCTAGCTTTTGACACCATCTACGCAGAGGGCCAACGCCGCTATGTAGAGTCTCTATCGGCCTACGCCAGGCAGTTTCTGGGCCGGATGGATAAGCCGGATGTCGACTATATAGAAGGTCTTTCGCCGGCTATATCCATCGACCAGAAGGGTGTTTCCCACAACCCGCGTTCCACGGTGGGTACGGTCACAGAAATATACGACTATCTGCGTCTGTTATTCGCCAGGGTCGGCCTTCCCCACTGCGACAAATGTGGCCGCCCCGTTGAACGGCAGACCATATCCCAGATCGTCGACGCTATCATGGGCCTTGAAGAAGGGAGCCGGATAACGCTGATGGCGCCCAAGATTCGCCGCAAGAAAGGCGAGCATAAAGACGTATTTGAGACCGCCCGTCAATCGGGATTCGTCCGTGTCAGAGTGAACGGCGAGATCCTCATGCTGGAAGAGATGGGCGACTTGGGCCTGGACCGGAAGAAGTGGCATTACATCGAGTTGGTCGTTGACCGCCTGGTAATCCGGCCGGACACCGAAACGAGCCGGGTGGCTGAGTCCGTAGAGACGGCACTGCGTGAAGGAGACGGCGTTGTCGAAGCCCATGTGGAGGGCGACGAGACACTGGTCTTTTCCGAGCAATTCTCCTGCACTAAGTGCAATACCAGCCTGCCGGAGATCGAGCCTCGAACATTCAGCTTCAACAGCCCCCATGGCGCCTGCAGCGATTGCACCGGGCTGGGTTTCAAACTGACTCTGGACCCCAACTTGATCATCTCCAATAAAGAGCTGTCCTTATCCCAGGGGGCCATTGCTCCTTGGACCCGCGGCGGCCCATCCAGCAGTTGGTACATCAGCCTGATGGAATCGGTGGCACAGGCCAACGGTTTTTCGTCTAAGACACCGGTCAAAGAACTGGACCAGAAGTATATCGACATGATTCTCTACGGCAACGACGAGAAGAAGGTCACCGTCCGCCATCGGACTCACCGGGGCCAGAGCTATGAGTGGGACACCAAATTTGAAGGGGTGATTCCCAATCTAGAGCGACGTTACAAGCGGACCGAGTCCGACTATATGAAGCATCAGATAGAGCGGTATATGTCGGCTCGCCCCTGCCAGTCATGCAACGGTAAACGGTTGCGCCCTGAAGCCTTGGCGGTGAAAGTCTGTGGCCTGGGAATAATGGACGTCTGCGCCAAGAACATCGGACAGGCGGCTGAGTGGATCAGAGACATCGACCCCGACGCTCCCGGCCCTCATCAGAAAAATGTATTGACCGCCCGCGAGAAGACCATCGCCAACCAGGTCCTGAAAGAGATCGAAGGCCGAGTCAAATTCCTGGAGGGTATCGGCCTGGATTACGTGACCATGGACCGCACCGCCCGGACATTGTCCGGCGGCGAGGCCCAAAGGGTGCGCCTGGCCACTCAGATCGGTTCCGGACTCACCGGGGTGCTCTACGTGTGCGACGAGCCCACCGTGGGACTGCATCCCCATGACGACCACCGGCTGATCGACACACTGCTTCGTTTGAAAGACCTGGGTAATACAGTCATTGTCGTCGAGCACGATGAAGCAATGATGCGCGCAGCCGACTTCATCGCCGACCTTGGACCCGGCGCCGGAGAGCACGGGGGCGATGTGGTTGCCACTGGCACCGTGGCTGAGATCGAAGCGAACCCAAACTCGCTGACCGGCGCTTATCTCAGCGGACGCAAAGTGGTGCCCTCCCCAGAAAAGCGGCGCAAGGGAAATGGCGATGCGATCGTGGTCAAGGGCGCAAAGGAAAATAACCTCAAGAACATAGACGTTAAATTTCCGTTGGGACGTTTGGTTTCAGTCACCGGTGTCTCGGGTTCCGGAAAGAGCAGCTTGGTCTACGAGATCCTTTATAAGAAGCTAAACCAGACCATCAACAAGGGGCGCGACCTGCCGGGAGAGCACAAGGAGGTTCTGGGGATCGAGGGCGTCGACAAGGTCGTAAATATCGACCAATCGCCTATTGGCCGCACGCCGCGGAGCAACCCGGCCACCTACACTGGGTCCTTCACTCCCATCCGGGACCTGTTTGCTAGCCTTCCAGAGGCCAAGGTGCGCGGTTATGCACCGGGCCGTTTCTCCTTCAACGTTAAAGGAGGCCGCTGCGAGGCCTGTCAGGGAGACGGATACAACCAGATCGAGATGCAATTCCTACCCGACGTCACCGTCCCCTGCGAGATCTGTCTGGGCCGCCGGTACAACCGAGAAGCACTAGAAGTAACCCTTCGAGGGAAAAGCATCGCCGATGTTCTGGACATGACCGTGGCACAGGCGTTGGAATTCTTCATCAACTTCCCGCGAATCAAACCCAAGTTGGAAACGATGCGGGACGTTGGCCTGGGCTATATACGCCTGGGTCAGCCCGCGACAACCCTATCTGGTGGGGAAGCACAGCGAATCAAGTTGGCTACCGAATTGTCCAAGCGTGCCACCGGAAAGACCCTCTATTTATTGGACGAGCCGACCACAGGGCTTTCCTTCTCGGACTGTGCTGCCCTGTTGACGGTGCTACACCGCTTGGTGGATAGCGGAAATACGGTAATCCTGATCGAGCACAACCTGGACGTGATCAAGAACTCGGACTGGCTTATCGATCTGGGCCCTGGCGCGGGAGATAAAGGCGGCAAGCTCATCGCCACTGGAACTCCGGAGCAGTTGGCTGCCAACCCCAAGTCCTTCACCGGCAAGTATCTCCAGCGATATTTGAAACCGGTCGGTCGAGCTGCCAGCCCTGCCACAGAGAAAGCCGCTGCCGGAAAACCGGCCAAAGCCCCGGCTAAAACCCCTGGCAAAACCAAAGAAGCCGCAGTCGCGGTTGCCGGAGATTGATTGGGCCGAACCGTAAAGCCGGTCTACTCTGCTAGAATCAAGCAATTAACGATCACTATTTCGAGACCCTAATTTGGAGATGCGAGATGGCACTGCACTATGACGGCGAAGTAAAGATCACCAAGGTTGCCGGGATGAGCCCCATGATGAATAACGGCTACCTGATCACCTGCCCCGAAACCAACGAATGCATACTGATCGACACCCCAGGGGAACCCGAGAAGCTGCTGGGAGCCATCACCGACGAAAACATCAAGGCGATATTAATCACCCATAACCATGGCGACCACCTGGCTGGCTTCGGCGAGATCACCGGCAAGGTCGACGCTCCGGTGGGTATCTCCCCATCCGACGCTCACGCTCTGCCCAGGCCTCCCGAGATTGACCTGACCGATGGAAAGATCATCAAGTTCGGCAATCAAGAGCTGCAGGTCTTGAACACCCCTGGCCACACCGACGGGGCTTCTTGTTTCTTGGTTGGCAAGCACCTGTTCTCCGGTGACACGCTGTTCCCCGGCGGTCCCGGCAAATCCCGCAGTCATGAGGCTTTCACCCAGTTGCTGAACAGCATCACCAGCAAACTGCTTCCATTGTCCGACGACACCAACGTCTACCCCGGACACGGCGACGACACGACCATCGGAGAAGCCCGTCGCCGCTACACCGACTTCAACTCCAGGTCTCATCCGGCGGATTTGTCTGGCGACGTCGACTGGCTAAAGTCTTAACTTCTGTTCCCTTCGTGCCCTGAGGAGTACATGTATCAACGTTCTGCGCTGGATAACAAACTGCGCGTTCTGACATCGACCATGGACCATACCCAGTCGGTCTCCATCGTCATCTGTGTCGGGGCGGGATCTAGATACGAGTCAGACAAACTGGCCGGCGTATCCCATTTCATCGAACATCTGCCCTTCAAGGGCACTGAGAGCTGGCCCACTGCCCGCGCCGTGAGTGAAGCTATAGAGGGCGTTGGCGGTGTGATGAACGCCAGCACAGACCGGGAGATGACGGTCTTCTGGATCAAGGTGGCCCGTCTCCATTACAAGACGGCCTTCGCCGTTCTCATGGACATGGTGCTCAAATCCCGCCTAGACCCTGAAGAGGTGGAGAAAGAGCGCGAGGTGATCCAGGAAGAACTTCGGATGATTTATGACCAGCCGTCTTACCGGGTGGACCTGTTGATCGACGAGGCAATGTGGCCGGACCAGGCCATGGGCCGTGATGTCGGTGGGACCCTCGAGACGGTGGCGGACATCCAGCAGAAAGATATCCGCGAGTATATGCACCAGCAGTACAACCCGGCCAACACCGTTGTGGCGGTCGCCGGCAATATAACCCACGAAGAAGTTGTGGATATGTTGGTCGAGACCACCCGAGATTGGAAGCCCCTGGAATCTTTGGAATGGGAACCGGCTACCGACACAGTCGAAGGGCCGTTGGTCAAGGTTGAAAGACGCCGCAGCGACCAAACCCACCTGTGTTTGGGCGTGCCGGGCCTTTCCCTGACCCACCCAGACCGCTATGTCTTTGGCCTGATGAATACCATTTTGGGCGACGGGATGAGCAGCCGTCTTTTCTTGAATCTTCGGGAAGAACAAGGCCTGGCCTATGACGTGCAGAGTTCCACCAGCAACTTTCGGGACACTGGGTCCTTGGTTGTCTATTGCGGGGTGGAGCCGCAAAAGACCAACGATGCAGTGAAGACCATCGTCCAAGAATTCCAAGGCATGCACGAAGCGCCCAGCGAACAGGAACTCAATAAAGCCAGGGAATACACCAAGGGACGGCTATTGCTCCGTATGGAGGACACCCGGGCCGTGGCGTCTTGGCTAGGCGCCCAGGAACTCCTTCAAGGTAGCGTAAGCACGCCTGATGAAGTGGTGGGCTACCTGGATGCGGTGGAACCAGCGGACATCGCCAGAGTGGCCAAGTCCTTCCTCAGCGATAAGAGTATGCGTCTAGCGGTGGTTGGCCCCCGCGGCGGCGAAAAGACTCTGGCTGGCATGCTCCGTTTTTAGCAAATAGCAGTCCCGTCCTGTAAGCATTAAATGCCCTCCGAAGTGTAGAA